>JAJQEC010000133.1:27241-81354 GCA_021201815.1 Candidatus Azobacteroides sp.
TATTTGCCGCATTCGTTCCGGCATTCCCGTCCATTTTCCAGGCATTCGGGTCATCCGCAATTTCCGCACTCCGTGCATAGTTCCAGCCATTTCCGTCCCAGTAATACAACCCTTCCTGCAGCCCTGCCGTTTCACTGACATTGTATACCACCAGTCCCTTATGAATTTTTTTTTGGTCATCATCTGCCGCTTGCTGTGCAGATAGCAACGGCTCCAGGGTATTGAGTCCGGAAAGTTCTACCCGGGGAAATTTCACACCTTTACCCGCATTCTTTTCTCCGTTGGTTTCGGCTTCATCCTTAAGGTCCAACAATGCACCCACTGCAGGTGCTTCATCCATTCCAACCGTTACCTGTGCTTTCCCGTGTAGAATGCAAAGCAAAAAGACCGGGAAAAAAATCATTTTTTTAATTGTTGTATTCATATATAATATTTTTAATAAGTGATGATACGATAAAGCAACGTCTTGTTTGTTCCTCATGTAACAGAAATAAATAGAGGAAATATCAGCATATATACGATGTACTATAAGTAATTACCTTTGTCCTTCTATATATTATAGAAAATACATGAAATCGTTTACTCTTCATACAATTCAAAGTCGTCTTTCTCCTGTCTTTTCTTTTTTCGTTGTTTCACCAACACCCTTATGGAGTAAAGGATGGGGAGAAAAAGAAAGATAAGCATCTCTTTGTCAGAAACAGGCAGAGGAGAATCAACCCACAAATTGGGATCCTCGTCCCCTCCGTCTCCCGGCAGAGGATCTTCGGAACCTGTTCCCCATCCCGTTGCGTTAAAATCCTCATCTTTTGTAGTAGAAAGATTTTTTTTAAAAGGGTTTTCCTTTTTTTCTTTTATAAATTCCCCGGTATATTCTTTCATTTCGGATTTGACATTCGCCATGATGTCACTGGTAAAAATAAACGGAAGACCATATAAAATAAAAAGAAGTACAATTACAGAGGCAGCAAATATCTTTTTCATATTCTTTATAATTTAAGTTTAAAAACGAATGAATTATAACCAATCATCCTTCCCATATATATACCTTGAGGGAAATCTACCGGATAGCGCATTACCGGATAATCATTTATCCGGATCTGTTCTATGATTGTTCCTTTTGTATCTATCAATTGCACGGTTGCTCCCAAATCCTGTACGGACAATCCGGAAATAACTATTTGTCCGTCTACATAATATGCTTTTAGTTGTTGTTGACTTGGTCCTTCGGTTTTTGTATGGTCCAGTTTGAAATGAACCATAAACCGATGCGCATCCATTTCCTCCGAAGCCTGGAATTCGTAGGTATTTACTTCCTTGAGATTTATTTTGTCTTTTGTCCATAAATCTTCCAGCCATACTTCATGGTTCTGATCTATTGTTTCTAATCGATCGGCTACCAGACGGAAGATGCCTTCCCCTTTTCCTATATATACACAAAGAGGAATCTGGGCATCCTGAAAAGGAATGGCATTGGCACTTAGCTTTACATCATCCTGACTCAGTGTATAGAGCTGAAAAACTTCACTGGCATGGTTGTATGCTTTTTCCATATCCAGATGGCCGAAATCCAGGGAAGTATTTTCCCGCAAACCTATTACGGCCAAGTCCTTTAATCTTGGTTGGCTCACCGGATAAAGTTTGAATAATACATCCGGAAATGGGACAGAGGCATTTTTAAGATTATGGGAGACTTTGGCATGCTCCTGTTCTTCCCGTCCGATAGTAAATGTACCGTTCTGCGAAGAATTTTTAGAAACACGTATCATAAAGACCCCCATAGAAGGAACGTGTTCTTCCTGAAGCAAATTCGGCACTCCTGTGGTAGGATGTTCGGCTGAAATAGGAAGTAAAGTGGTTTGTCCGGCATAGAATACATATAAAATAGGAGAAAACATCAGGGTGGAAGCACCCATTTTCTCAATGATTTTAGGAATACTTAAAGGAGATGTATATGAATTACCGATTACCCAGTTCAGGGTTGAAGCCGGGGTAGCTGCAGGACTAACCGAACCGGTAAACAGGGTATTGCCTGTGAAAAGTTGTTCTTTCACTTCTGGGAGGCTATAAACTGTTCCATCAAAAACAAAGGTTTCTTTTTCATATTCGCCCGGGTCGCCTGTAGTAATTATAAAAGGCAAATCATCATATTGTCCCCTGGGCCTTAACCGCAAATAATACGGAATACCGGGAGTAAGAATATCATCTGCCGGGGTAATATACTGATCTTCCCGGATTGTTCCATTTTCATTAGGCCTGTCTGCCATGGGATAAGGCGCACTGTTGTATTCCCCGTCCATCAACGGTGTCCGTAACCAGTTTCCGGCAAAGTATCCGGCCCGCTGAGTTGAAACAAAAGGGGTAGCAAAAGGAAAAAGTATGCAGTCGGCCCAGTTGCTTCCCCGGTATCCTTCTACATATCGTTCCACTACGACCAAACCGGCTTCAACCTGATTATTCCCCGTTACTCTCAAAGAGGCGTCATAAATCGGAGAATCATCCGTATTATCTTCCGGAGCAGACTGCAGGTAGAGCACACCTGTTTTCGTAGCAGGACGTATAATATCAATGGCATCAATTCCCATTTTCGGAACTACCGTAAGACGGGTGTTTTTTTCTATTTCCAATCTGGGAAAAGCAACATAACTTGTTCCTCTGTCCAAGGCTGCCATGAGGCTTGAGCTACAGGTAATAAACTGAGGTTCCGTATCATTCCTGAAACAAAATGTCCCGTTACTTCCCGTATCAAAAACATTGCCGGTTCCATCCTGATAAAAGTTGCCGGTAACAACTGTTTTTCCATTCTGCATAATACCTACATTATTTCCTGCCATTTTCACAGCAGAAGGAATGTATAGGGATACATCATTCGCATCGGTGCCTCCTATATACATTTTTCCGGTATTTACCATTCTTACCTCATCGACTGCGAGAGGCAACTGTGTATATCCTGCTGGACCGAATAAAATGAACAGCATAACAGCAAGACTGCTTTTTAACATTTTTAATTTCATACGCTTAAGTTTAAGAGATTGATTATTAAATTCTCCTGGAGAAATAAGGGAATAGGCTGAAGAAAAATGGAAGAAAAGTTATTTGATTATGAAGAAAAAAAGAAGCAATAAGAGGAGATAAGAAAACAGAAAAAGGCCATGCATATCCTTCTTTTCCGGCAAAATCCTTATCTCCATCCTATTGCATAAAACAAGACAGGCTCTTTCCCAAGAGTGTCTTTCCTGTCAATAGAAACCTGAGAAAAATTAATTCAACTTATTAACCAGTATCACAAAATAAAATATTTTTATGTGCTCGGGTGAGCCACTCTATCTATCCTTAAAAAATTCGCTTATTGGTTTTGGCTATATAGCTTTTTCGTATCTTTATTTCTGTATTATACGGTTATTAAAGCTTTTACGCTGTTTTATCCTGAAAGTAGGCAATCCTTTTGTAAAATTTGTCTTTCCATGGGTATCCGGTTACTTTATTAAGTCCGATAAAACACCTTCGGAGCACCTGAAAAAAACAAAAATAGGATTCATTGTCTTTGTATTTACACTTAAAATTAAATGGATTTCCATTTATATATTTTATTGACTGCGATTCTATTTCTAAATCAATTCTATATATTTTTCTGTGTAATAAAAAATTGTATGCATGTAAAGAATTCCGTTGTGTAAGAAGTAAGGAGAAAAGTATGTTTGTTTTATTCAGAATTCTTTTTTTAAATACTTTTATTATATTATTAAAACACCTATCATTTAATCGGAAATAGTTTCAGAAGTTTGTTTTCCTTAAATGACTGAGGCAAAAATAAAGATTAAGAAAAAGATTATTGTTTCAAAGAATATAAATCTGACAGAGAAGAGAGCCATAATTTAATAAGAATCAGAAGAAACTTACGAATATCGTGGATAGTCAATGAGGGCAAATCTTCTCACAACTAAAAATGTGATTACACCGGTGTATCCCATTCCGTTTTTCGGAAAAACCGGAAAGACGATCTGACTGTATATATTTTTAATCGGGGAATGCAGAAAAAGACAGGATATTTGCATTTATTTCTAAACAATCTATAAGGAATAGCTGCCTGTAAAAATAAAGCTCTTGTATTCAATTCCAAGTACTTTTGCAATGGATAATTATTTCCGTATTGTTTGTTTCAGAAGCCGGACCGGGAAATTCCAGGTTATCCGGCATAAGAACACATGTTATATGGTTATATTTTCGGACTTCACCCACACGCGATAAACTCTGTTTCATTGAGGCTTATAGTGGATGTCCACCATAAGCCCCTTTTATGAAGGTCTTCTTATCGCCGGCAAGGCCCTGAAGCCTGCCATGTTATCACTATTACTGAGGTTATTCTATAAAAAGTTGCTTTTAATTTCTGCAGGCTGGTAACTGTAACGTATACCTTTAAAGGGAAATTCAATCCGGAGTAAAGTCATTAATTGTTTAGAAGTACTGATTGCAACATAAAAGAGAAGTATGATCTATGAAAATAGAAGTGGAAATTAACTAAACTCTTTAAAAATAAGTTTTTCCGGACAAGGATAAATCAACCTTTACGATTAGGTTTGGAATGTATATAAAAAAGAAAAGGTTGTCATCCCGACAACCAATCTTAATTAACCTTAAATCTAATACCATGAAAAACACAGTGCAAATGTAAAGCATTTTATGTTATAAAACATAGTTTTTAATCATAAAAATCATCTTATTTAACATTATTTAATAATGTAGAATTTTGAATAACTGATTATCAACTAATTACAAAATCACTCTACATATACTACTAACCCTTTTAAATATTCTCCTTCCGGGTGATAAATGTTTACAGGATGATCTGCCGGTTGAGTAAGCTGATGTAAAATGCGGACTTTCCTTCCTACCTGTGCCGCTGCAGAAAAGACAGCAAGGCGGAATTGTTGTTTATCTACTGCCTGAGAACAGGAAAAAGTAAATAAAATACCTCCGGGTTTTATTTTTTCAAATGCTTTTGCATTTAATTTTCGATACCCGTTTAATGCATTCCGAAGGGCGTCCTTGTGTTTGGCAAAAGCAGGAGGATCCAACACAATCAAATCATAATCATCCGGCATCGTATCGAGATATTTAAACGCATCTTCCGCAAAAGCTTTATGGCGTTTATCATTCGGAAAGTTTAATGTGATATTTTCATTGGTCAGTTCAATCGCTTTAGCAGAACTATCGACCGAATGGACAAGAGTGGCTCCTCCTCTCATGGCATACACAGAAAAACCTCCTGTATAACAAAACATATTTAATACGGAACGCCCGGCAGCATATTTCTCCAGCAAGGCACGGTTCTCTCTCTGATCAATAAAGAATCCGGTTTTCTGTCCTTTCTCCCAATCAATTCGGAACTTCAGGCTATTTTCTATGGCTATATTGCCGGCCTTTTTTCCCAGCAGATATTGATTTTCGCTTTTTAGGTCCGCTTTGTAAGGCAGGGTATTATCGGATTTATAAAATACAGCATGTAATTCTTCCGGCATAATCTCTTTTAATGCCGCTGCAATTTCCTGACGGGAAACATGCATTCCTACAGAATGCGCCTGAAACACAGCAGTACCATCATACATATCAATAATTAACCCCGGTAAGAAATCCCCTTCTCCATGTACCAGACGATAGGAATTATTTGTTTCTCTTTTTGTTAACCCTAATCCGGTTCTTAACTGATAAGCGGCCTTTAGTCTCTTCTTCCAGAATTCTTTATCAATCGGTTCCTGGTCAAAACTCAATATACGTACCGCGATTGTACCAATCTGGCAATGACCAACGGCAAGAAAATTTTTCCCGGAATCAAATACGTCAACGACATCACCTTCTTCCGGAGCACCTTCTGCTTTGGCAATAGCTCCGGAAAACACCCAGGGATGAAAACGTTTTAACGATTCCTCTTTTTTCGGTTTTAAAAATATCTTTTTTTTATTCATATAAAAGAATAGGTGTAAAGTAAAAGGTAAAAGGTAAAAGGTAAAAGACTGGTCCAGCAAACACATCCGACTTTTATTCTCAAACCCAACCTCTCACTATTATTTCTTAACTCTTAGTTTATCCGGGTATTCCACATCAGTCAGGAATAATCCCTGAGCGGGTACGGAAGTTCCGGCTTTACAGCGGTTTTTCGCTTCGATAATATCACGAAACTGTTGGATAGTAATCTTGTTTCTTCCGACTTCTACCAGAGTTCCGACAATGGCACGCACCATATTCCGGAGAAAACGGTCGGCCTGAATGGTAAAGATATAGTTTTCCTCTTTTTTTATCCAGAAGGCCTGCATGATCCGGCAATTATTTGTTTTTACATCCGTATGTAATTTACTGAAACTGGTAAAATCACTATAATCAAAAAGGCATTTTGCTGCTTCATTCATTTTTTCAATATCCAATGGATAATGAATACGCCAGGCATAATGACGGATAAAAGGCTCTTTCTTTATTGAAATAACATATTCATATGTCCGTGAAACAGCATCAAAACGGGCATGCGCCTCCGGAATAACTTTCTCCAGAAAATCAATGGAGATATCCTGAGGCAGAATCCGGTTCAGTTTGTCCGCAAATTCTCCGGTATCCAGGTCGGTTTTTTCCGAATCAAAGTGAGCAACCATCCTCCGGGCATGTACCCCACTATCTGTCCTGCCCGCTCCTGTGACAGTCGTTTCTTTTTGTAATAATAAAGAAAGGGCCTTTTCCAGGGTTTCCTGTACGGTAACCCCGTTGGGTTGTATCTGCCAGCCGCAGTATTGCCCCCCATCATAAGACAAATATATAAAATAACGCTGACTCACTAAAATGGATGTTTTTTAAATAAAATAGTATGTATCGTATAATTCTTTATTTCAATTCCTGTCGTATCAGGAAGTATTTCATAGCTGATACCGGAAAAAATAATTTTATAACTTTTTCCTTTTAGCGTAAAAAGTGCTTTTGCTTTTTCTACAGGCAAAGAAGCCACATCTTCTATTTCAAAACGAATGCCCAGATCCTTGAAATTATTTCCAAAATCCGCCGACAAGTCATGTGCTCCAATTAAATGCTTTACACCATTTGTCTCTTTACCAAATAGTTTAATAGAATCCCGTTCTTTTCCGGAAGTACTGACTTTTTCCAATTGATACATATCATTAATAGAGATCGTTTTCCCACCTTTTATAATCGCGAAAAAGTCATACTCTTCCATCTCAAATGTAAAGGGAAGTGCTTCCAGTCTTCTATAAGGAGTAATTCTAGTATTTTCCGGATATGATTTTTCTTCAGGTATAAACGAACGTAAATCATATACATAAAAAGACTCCACATTCCTTTTGTATTGCAACAGGGAAAAAGGATGCATTTCCTTTATTTTAAATCCTTTATTGCTCAAATATTCTAATGAAGAAAAGAACGATTTATAATCAGTAGAAGAAAGTGGAAGAATGTCCTCTTTATTTTTAAGATATCCTCTTCCGTCCAGCATTTCGTATTTCGAAAACATCTGGCTGACCCTTTCCTGCTGGGAAGAAAGAGATAATTCGTAAGCACCGATATAAGGGGTAAAAACAGATAAAACAGTAAAAAGAATAATGACAGGAAATAAAAGAATATATTTTGCTGTTTTCGGAAAAATAAAAAACAAAATGTATATCAGATATACTATTCCGATCACAATCAACATGCAACGGTCTTCTGTAAAACCGTATGCCATAATCCGCTTGGAAACAGAAAGGGCATACATAATCAACGGAAAGAAAAAAAGATAAGGCAGTCTTTTATAAAACCAGTCATATAATTTATTTTTTCTGTCGGAAAGTAAGTAACATATTTGAAGAAGAATCGTAATACCCATATACCAGCCAGCCATATAAGCCAGCCGTCCTTCCGGAAAAGAGAAAGTAATAAGGATTGAAACGAAATAGACATATAATATAATCGTATAAATAATTGCGGCGGGAGTAAAAAGTGCAATTATAATACGGCTAAGCCAGTTACTTGTAAATTCTTCCTTGTTGTAATAGGATAAAAAGATTTGTGGAAATACCACAAAAAAACACACATAAAACCTAAACTCTACGGTTAACTCATCAGATATGCCAAACAAGGTAGTGCAGGTGTAATAAATCAGTTCAAAAAGTCCGGCAAGGATTCCGGTGTATACTCCGGCAAGAAAAATACTAAGAAATAAACGAACAGTATTTCCGGCAAAAGCCACATTGTCTTTCTCCCTACCGATAAAGAAAAAGAAACACCATACAATCACCAGAATTCCTTTAAAATAGATTCCTTTCCCGTTTGGCTCTATCCACTTTGCCCACGGAATTACGCTATAGAGGACAAGAAAGATAAAAGAACCAAGGAAATAAAACGCTTTATTTTTTCTATAAGAGGCCCATTTATTAAAAAATAACACAGTAGGAACGGCAAGAGCAAACCCATAAGTTACCTGGGTTGTTATATCCGGAAAATACCAGGACAAGAAAACACCGGCAACCAGACAAAGAAAAATCTCAACCGGGTAAGTAATAAGATTATCCTTTATCTGTCGGAAACTGTTATTTATGAGTAAACCTATGTCTAATTTCATGAAAAACAAGAAGCATAATAATTGTTTTTAATTGTAGAACAGAAACGATGCAAAGATATGGATTTTATTTTCTTGACAGGAAGGAATTTAATCTGATTTGATTACCTTTGCATGTTTATTTTTTAACCCTTTAAATGATCGAACAAACTTTTATCCTTGAGCATGTTGATCCCGTCATATTTTACGGGGTGAATAACTCAAACATGAGCTTACTGAAAACCCTGTTTCCTAAATTACGGATAGCGGCAAGGGGAAATGTAATAAAAGTAATCGGGGAAGAATCTCAGATTCCCGAATTTAAAAATGTATTGGAACAACTGGAAAAGTACTGTGCCGAATATAATGTGCTGACAGAAGATGTCATTCTGGATATTACGAAAGGTAAAGAACTGAAACAGGCTAAATCCGATAATTTGATTCTGCATGGTGTAAATGGCAAATTAATTCAGGCAAGAACTGAAAATCAACAGAAACTGGTCACAGCTTTTGAAAAGAACGATCTTGTCTTTGCTATCGGTCCTGCCGGGTCCGGGAAAACATATACGGCAATTGCCCTGGCGGTAAGGGCGCTGAAAAATAAGGAAGTAAGAAAGATCATTCTGAGCCGACCGGCTGTAGAAGCCGGAGAAAAGCTCGGTTTTCTTCCGGGTGATATGAAAGAAAAGATCGACCCGTATTTACAACCGTTATATGATGCATTGGAAGACATGATTCCGGTGGCTAAACTAAAGGATTATATTGAAAATAATGTCATTCAGATCGCACCGTTGGCATTTATGCGGGGGCGTACACTAAATGATGCGGTTATTATTCTGGATGAAGCCCAGAATACGACTACCCAGCAGATTAAAATGTTTTTAACCCGATTGGGGATGAATGGAAAAATGATTGTAACCGGAGATGTGACACAAATTGACCTGCCTGCTTCCCAGACTTCCGGACTTACCCATTCCATGAACATATTAAAAAATGTGTCCGGAATAGGGAAAATCGAATTCAACAAAAAGGATATTGTCCGTCATAAGCTGGTACAGAAAATTGTAGATGCATACGAAAAGAATGAAAAAAAAGAAAAAGAAAGACCAAAAGTGACAAATTCAAAATAAATCCAAATCGATAAAATTAAGAGCATAATGAAGAATACGTTAACCAGAACAGATTTCAATTTTCCGGGACAAACAAATGTATATCATGGAAAAGTAAGAGATGTATATTCAATCGGAGATGATAAGCTTGTGATGATTGCAACAGACCGCATCTCTGCGTTTGACGTTATCCTTCCACAGGGAATCCCTTATAAGGGACAGGTACTGAACCAAATTGCGGCTAAATTTCTGGATGCGACTGCGGACATTGTTCCGAACTGGAAAACAGCCTCTCCGGATCCGATGGTAACTGTTGGGTTACGATGTGAAGCTTACAAGGTGGAAATGGTGATCCGTGGCTATCTGACAGGAAGTGCATGGCGGGAATATAAAAACGGAGCCCGTACACTATGTGGAGTTGCTTTACCGGACGGAATGAAAGAAAACCAGAAATTCCCGTCTCCCATTATTACACCGACCACAAAAGCCGACGAAGGTCACGACGAGAATATTTCAAAAGAAGAAATCATTGCGCAAGGCCTTGTAAGTAAAGAAGAATATGAACAATTAGAACAATATACCTATGCCTTATTCCAACGAGGTACGGAAATCGCAGCGGAAAAAGGATTAATTCTGGTAGATACAAAATACGAATTCGGGAAAAAAGATGGTAAAATATACCTGATTGATGAAATCCACACACCGGATTCTTCCCGTTATTTTTATGCGGACGGATATCAGGAACGTTTCGAAAAAGGCGAAGAACAAAAGCAGTTGTCCAAGGAATTTGTCCGTCAATGGCTTATTGAAAATGGCTTTCAGGGAAAAGCAGGACAGCAGGTACCTGAAATGTCAGAAGCTTATTGTGAAAGTGTTTCGGAACGGTATATCGAATTATATGAAAAGATTACCGGCGAAAAATTCGTAAAAGCGGATATTTCAGATGTTCCGGCACGTATTGAAAAAAATATACTTGCTTTTTTGAATAAGTAATAAAAAAGATAATCTTCCATGAATAAGGCTGAAAAAATAGTTCCATATGCTACTTCCGATAACAAAACGGTTCAGATAGAACGGATGTTTGATGAAATTGCAGGGAAATATGATACGTTGAATCATACTTTATCTGCAGGAATAGATAAAAGGTGGCGCAAAAAGGGTATTTTGACTCTTAAGGAACTACAGCCTGAAATAATACTGGATATTGCGACAGGAACAGGAGACCTGGCTATTCAGGCATATCATCTTTTACATCCGGAAAAAATTATCGGAATCGATATATCGCAAAAAATGATGGATGTAGGAGAAGAAAAAGTTAAAACAGCCGGTCTCTCTGACAGGATAATTTTTCAGAAAGAAGACAGTCTCCATATGAGTTTTGAAGATAATTCTTTTGATGCTGCGATGGTGGCTTTCGGAGTACGGAACTTTGAAAATCTGAATAAAGGGCTTCGAGAAATTCTCCGTGTATTAAAGCCAGGAGGAAAATTAATGATTCTGGAGTTAACCACACCGGAAAAATTTCCGATGAAACAGCTTTACAAAATTTACTCTAAGGTCATTATTCCTACAATCGGAAAACTTATTTCCGGTAATCAGACCGCTTATTCTTATCTTCCGCAATCCATAGCAGCCTTTCCACAGGGAAAAACGATGCAATCCCTTTTATTGCAGAACGGATTTAAGGATGCGTGGTACAAAAGATTTACCTTCGGAATCTGTACGATGTATGTAGGAACCAAAAGTTAAAGAGGAAAAAAGCAAGATTGTTTTTCCAAAGCGAGTTTATATAAAATAAGATAATATAGATTTATTTAAATAAAGAAAATGGATAAGTATGGTTTAATCGGTTACCCGCTTACTCACTCTTTTTCAAAAGGGTATTTCAACAATAAGTTCGAATCGGAAGGCTTGAATGCGGAATATGTTAATTTTGAAATTCCGTCTATCAAGGAGTTTAAAGCATTGATCGCTGAAAATCCGGACCTGAAAGGCCTGAATGTAACCATTCCCTATAAAGAACAGGTAATTAAATACCTGGACGATCTGAGTGAAGGGGTAAAAGAAATCGGAGCTGTAAATGTCATAAAGTTTATTCCGACAAAGAACGGAATAAAACTGAAAGGCTATAATTCGGATATTATCGGTTTTATGGATTCTCTGGAACCTATTCTGGAAGCCTATCACAAGAAAGCATTAATATTGGGCACAGGAGGGGCAGCAAAAGCGGTTGCCTATGCGTTAAAAAATATGGAGATCACACCGACATATGTTTCCAGAAAACCTTCCAAAGGACAATTGGCTTATGAAGACCTGACAGAAGAAACAATGAAAGAAAATACAATCATTGTAAATGCAACTCCACTCGGCATGTATCCGAATATGGACGAAGCGCCGGATATTCCTTACCAATATCTTACTTCTAAGCATTTGTTGTATGATTTATTATACAATCCGGATGTAACCCGGTTTATGGAATTAGGTAAAGAACAGGGCGCTTCTGTTAAAAACGGACTGGAAATGCTGTTGCTTCAGGCTTTCGCAGCCTGGAATATATGGCAGGAATAAGATAAAACCTAAAAGATAAGGACTGAAAACTTTAATTTGTTCTATCCCGATTCTTTTTATTTTTTACTTTTACCTTCTTTTTCCGGATTAACCTTATATTTGCATATCATTATTAACTAGCAAGGAAGTGCTTAATATGAAAAAAACAATTATTATCATCGGTTGTGTGGTTGTTGCCCTGATTATTGGCGGCATGGTTTACTATTTCATTCAACAGCAGAAAAAGATAGATGAAATGAGTGAACAATTCAACATACAAAAAGAAGAGCTGGAAGAAGAATATATGAATCTGGTTATAGAATACAGCGATTTCCAAATCGATAGTAATAATGATTCTCTTTTATACCTGCTAGATGCGGAAAAAGCAAAAGTGCAGCGATTATTGGAGGAACTGCGTACGGTAAAGTCAACGAATATTCGACAAATTAATGCTCTAAAAAAAGAACTGGAAACCGTTAGAGGGGTGATGCGTTCTTATGTTATTCAAATAGATTCTCTGAATAGGATAAATGAGGTACTAAAACAGGAAAATGCGGAAGTATCCCGGAAATACCAACAGGCTTCCCAAACAGTGTCCCGTCTTTCCCAGGAAAGGGAAACCCTGACCGAAAAGGTGGTGATGGCCTCCAAGCTGAATGCAACCGGTATTTCTGCAACTCCCGTCAATAAAAAAGGAAAAGCCGAAAAGAAAGTAAAAAATATTCAACAAATTAATATTTGCTTTACCATCACGAAAAATATTACAGCGCCTACCGGAGAGAAGGCAATCTATGTCCGTATAATGAAACCGGATGATGATATCCTGATTAAAAGTCCGGGAAATGTTTTCCAGTATGAAAACAGGAATATCAATTATTCCATGAAGAAAGTCATCGAATATGATGGGGAAGATACGAATGTATGCCTGTACTGGCAGGTAGAAGAATTCCTTTACCCGGGTACATACCGGGCAGATATTTTCGCTGATGGTTACCTAATTGGAAGCAGAAGTTTTTCTATTGATAAGTAAAAAATTTATTCTTTATAAAAAATGGCGTTTAAGAATATTTAAACGCCATTTTTATATATTTCCGAGGCAAAGAACCCCAAGTTTAAAGTAAATAATGAAGTCCTTACAGCAAGAATAGCCCCTGACGGATATTCCAATATCCGGAGCACAGCTCTTAAAGAAATACCTTACACCACTGGTCAAATTTCTTTACAGATCCTCTTTTAGTCTTCTTCATTTTATCCCGGATACTATCGATGGACTTTGTCTTCCCTAATTTCGTTTTTGAATAAAATAAATCCACAAAGCAGATCAATTGTTCCTCCAGACTTACCGGGCACATATCCCGGTGAGGCAAAGGAAGATTGCGTTCCTGAATCTGGTTCAGGCTGATACCGGTACCGGTGTGTCGCTCACAGACTTGTGCATGTCTGTGCAAACCTTCTTTCCGAAGTAAGTCAGCTCCTAAATAGCCATGGCAAATATAGGGGTATGGTCCCGTACATTTAATTTCCGGAGCATCAGTCAGAAAAATGCCGATATCATGTAACAAGGCTGCCTCATATATAAAATCAAGATCCAGATTAAGTTCCGGATATTTTTTTGCAAGTTCCACAGATTTATCCGCTACGGCCTTTGCATGTTCCATATAAATAGTATACAAAGGAGTATCTTTCGGATAATATTTTTCAATAATTGCTATCGGGTCCATATACTTTTATTTTGAACAACTATGTTTCCCTCCTGTTGGGAACAGAAAATAATACAAAAATAATAACAATTCTATGATACAATAGTAACAAAAGAATAATTAAAAATCAAGGAAAAAATCGGATAATCCCTATACTCTGCTTTACATATTCTATTTTTACTTAGGATAACTTAAAAAAAAGAACCGGACATGTATCAAAACTTATATTATCAGTTTGTTTACTAAAATGATTTTTCCGAAGGAAAAGAGAACTATTTTTTTTCATTTGTCAGACTACTAACTTCATTAAATCCTATTCTTTTTTTATAAAAAAGAATAGTTATTCGGGATTTTATCTTTTGCATTTACTCAAAGACAATTAGTACCCCGTTTTTCCTTGGAAGAAGTATCTTTTAGCTTTATCTCAAGAGGTAAGGATTCCTGTTAATAATGTTTCGAACCATTCGGAAAAGATGGTTTAATTAAAAAGAAAGAACCCGAATGTGGAAAATTCCGAAGCCAGCCCATACCCTGAAAGCAAAATTTCTTATTTCTTAAGTTTTCAGCATGTTAAAATAGCATGAATTATGGTAAAATATATTTCAAAAAACAGCACATATTCGTCAGGATAACATTTAAATAACTAATTATCAAACATTAAATTCGTTTAAATAATTTGAGAATATTTTAAAGGATTATTTTTTACGAGATAGTTTTGTATTTTTGCGCTCGTATATGAATTTATCCGAACTTAAAAAAGAGAAAGAAAAAGAAAAGGTTAAAAGTAAAAAATAGAATTTCATTTCAATTTTTACTTCCTATTATAAAAAATGTCTTTTGAAGGTTTGAATAGATTTTATATGCATGTATTTATGAAATTACTTAATACTGTATATTCGGGAAGTTTGTATTAAAAAATATATGCAAATGACAGATCCATTTAAATTTGCTAATCTCAATTATTTATATTTATTACTCGTCCTGCCTTTCTTTCTTATTCTTTTTCTGTATGCTTTACAGGTAAGGAAAAAGAATATTAAGAAATTCGGTGAACTCAGTCTTTTAAAATCCCTGATGCCGGAAGTTTCTATTTCCCGGTTACACGTGAAATTCTGGTTATTTTTTGTTGCACTTGCGTTAATTATTATTGCGCTTGCGAGACCTCAGTTCGGATCGAAGATAGGAACCGTAAAAAAAGAAGGGGTAGAAATCATGATTGCACTGGACGTCTCCAATTCCATGCTTTCCCAGGACAAAGAATTATCTGTAAACCGACTGGAAAAAGCAAAACAAATCATTTCCCGGCTGATAGATAACCTGGGAAATGACAAAGTAGGGCTGGTCGTATTTGCCGGTGAAGCATATATTCAGTTGCCTATTACGACCGACTTTATTTCGGCAAAAATGTTTCTTTCAACCATTACGCCGAATCTTGTTCCGGTACAAGGTACTGCCATCGGCAGGGCAATTGAGTTATGTGAGCAATCATTCACCATGGATGAGTCAACCGAAAAGGCGATTATTGTCCTGACAGATGGTGAAAACCATGAAGATGACCCGGTAACAGCCGCACAGGAAGCAGCAAAAAGCAATATTCGTGTGCATGTGATAGGAATCGGTTCCCCCGAAGGTAGCCCTATTCCTGTTTCAAGCCAGATCACAAATACTTTCAGGAAAGATAGAAACGGTAATGTCATTATTACAAAACTGGACGAAGCAGTGGCACAGCAGATAGCAAGTGCCGGAAACGGGATTTATGTAAGGGCAGATAATTCCAATAATGCACAGAAAGCCCTGGAAAAAGAAATTGATAAAATGGCCAAATCGGAATATGAAAGTAGCGTATATACCGAGTATGAAGAGCAATTCCCGGTATTTATCTGGATTGCATTATTTTTACTTCTGATAGAACTGATCCTTTTTGACCGTAAAAACAGGATATTCAGAAAAGTAAAATTATTTGATAACTTACAAACAAAGATATAAAAGAAAAATATGCGGTTTCTATTTATTTTACTCTTAATAGCAAATAGCAGCCTGGCTTTTTCTCAGAAAGAAGAAAGGAAAAATCTCCGTTCCGGCAATAAAGAATATCAAAAAGAAAATTATGCAGGAGCAGAAGCAGATTACCGAAAAGCGCTGGAATCAAATCCGTCTTCACTCCAGGGATACTACAATCTTGGCAATTCCCTTTACAAACAGTTACAACCGGAACCAAACCGGGAAATTACCGAAGAGGAAAAAGCGCAGATGAATGAAGCCATTCAGCAATATAAAACAGTTATCCAGTTATCGCAGGATAAAAAAGAAAAAGCAATGGCATGGCATAATATGGGAAACATATTTATGCTTACCGGAAATTATAAACAAAGTGTAGAGGCTTATAAAAATTCATTGTTAAACAATCCGGAAGACCACGAAACAAGATATAATTATATTCTTGCCAAAAAGCTTCTGAAAGACCAGGAAGACCAGCAGGACCAGAACCAGAACCAACAACAAGACCAGGATCAGGAGCAACAGCAACAGGAGCAGAACCAGCAAAATCAGGAACAGGAGCAAGAGCAAAATCAAGACCAGCAGCAACCCCAGAACGATAAAATGTCGAGGGAAAATGCGGAACAGATTCTGAACGCACTGATGCAGCAGGAGCAGGAAACACAGGAAAAAAAACAACAGAAAGTGCAGCCTCAATCCAAAAACCGTCCGGAAAAAGACTGGTAGGCAGGAGGGATATTTTTCACAAGTATAAATTCAGGGATCAATCGTTTTAAACAATGAGAAGATACATCTATTTAGCGACTCTTTTAACCATCGGTTTTATTCAGGGATATGCTGAGGTAACTTTCCGGGCAGCGGCGCCGGGAACAGTTATTAACGGGCAGCAGTTCCAGCTTTCTTTTACGGTGAATGATGCTGAAGCAAAGAATTTCAGGGGACCATCCTTTTCTGACTTCGACGTCAAATTCGGTCCGACTTCCGCAACAAATATGAGCACCCGTATTTTTAATAATCAGATGGTGAAAGAATCTTCCATTACTTTTACCTATATCTTACAGGCTAAAAAAGAAGGTACTTTCAAAATAGACCCGGCTACGGTAACAGTAGACGGAAAAACATATACCAGCAGCACGGTCTCTATCAAAGTAGTTCCTCCGGATAAAAATGCCCCGGCACAATCGTCTCCGGGAGTGAATATACAACGAAGCGAATCCCTTGGCAATTCCTCTGCGACTTCTCAGGAAATTTCCCCACAGGATCTTTACCTCCGAACAGTTGTTTCCAAACATGATGTGTATGAACAGGAATGTATTGTAGCCAGTATCAAGTTGTATACACGGTATGAACATACCGGTACGGACGGAACAGGAAGTAAGCTTCCGGATTTCGAAGGATTTCTGATGCAGGATATTGAGCTTCCCCAAAACAAAAGCTGGCAGATAGAAAATATTAACGGATTAAATTATAAAACGGTTGTATTAAGACAGTATATCTTATATCCGCAACGATCAGGTACCCTTACTATCGAATCGGCAAAGCTGGATGCTGTAGTGGGAATCCTGAGGCCTCAACGGAGTTTCTTTGGAAGCAGCATGCAGGAGGTCAAAAAGACTCTTATTTCACCACCTGTAAAAATCAATGTCCGTGCCCTTCCGACAGCAAATAAACCGGCTTCTTTTTCCGGAGGAGTAGGAGACTTTACCTTAACATCTTCTTTAACGCCGGACCAACCGAAATCAAATGAAGCTGTCACTCTGAAAATGACATTTAAAGGTACCGGAAACCTTAAATTACTGAAAAACCCGGAAATCAAGTTCCCGGCTGACTTTGAAGTATACGATCCGAAAGTGGATAATAACTTCCAGGCAACCACCAGCGGATATTCCGGTTCAAAGACAATTGAATACCTGATGATTCCAAGACATGCGGGAAATTTTGTGATTCCATCGGTTGAATTTTCTTATTTTGATCTGAAATCCGGTTCTTACAAGACCATACAAACACCGGAGTATAAGCTTCAGGTGGAAAAAGGTGCAGATACTCCCTCCGGTATGGTGAGCAACTACACCAATCAGGAAAACGTGAGAATGCTGGGTGAAGATATCCGTTTTATTAAAACAGGAAATTCAAATCAAAAAAAGGCCGGCTCTTTTATTTTCGGCAGCGGATGGTATTATCTCTGGTATATTCTGCCAGCCCTTGCATTTGCTGTTCTCTTTATCATTTTCCGTAAACAGGCAAAAGAAAATGCCAACCTTGCCTTAGTTAGGAATAAAAAAGCAAATAAAGTAGCTAACAAACGGCTGAAAAAGGCAGCTCTTTATCTGAAAGAAAATAAGAAGGAAGCATTCTATGAAGAGACATTACGTGCGTTATGGGGATACCTGAGTGACAAATTAAATATGTCCGTCGCTCAATTAAGCAAGGATAATGTAGAAGCTTCCCTTACCAATTACGGAGTAGACCAGCCGCTAACGAAAGAATTTCTGGATATTATCCATACCTGTGAATTCGCCAGATATGCACCTGTGGGAGAAAATAATTCCATGGAAAAAGTTTACCGGCAAACCACTGAGGCCATCAATAAAATGGAAAATACGATTAAAAAAAATACGAATAAAAATATGGATCGGATATAGGAAAAATGGAATGCTCACTTTTTTCCTTTTATATTCATTAATCACAAAAATTATCAATATGAAAATGTTTTTCAGTATCCTCGCTCTTTATTTTGTCTTTGTGACCGTTGTTTTTGCAAAAGAGATCACTGAGGCTGATAAAGTTTATACAGAAGGTAATTATGCTGAAGCCGCAGAATTGTATGAGAAAGAACTTGAAAAAGGAGTTTCTGCCAGATTATATTACAATTTAGGAAATGCTTATTTCAAAACAAACCAATTTCCTGCTGCCATATTAAATTATGAAAGGGCACTTCTGATGGCTCCGGGAGATTCGGATATACGTTTCAACCTGGAAATGGCAAAAAGCAGAATTCCAGACAGAATTGTAAGTATTGAAAAATTCTTCCTTGTAAAATGGGTAGATGACCTACAGAATATTCAAAGCTCTGATGGCTGGGCAAAATTGGGAATTATTCTTTTTATTCTGCTTATTATCTGTCTCTTTCTTTTCTTTTTCGGAAGGTTTACCATGCTCCGGAAAGGAAGTTTCTATCTGGGTTGTCTTCTGATTCTCCTGGTAATCTGTTGCAATATATTTTCTTATAAACAGAAACAGAAACTTACCAATAAGGAATATGCTATTCTTTTTGAACCTAGTGTAACAGTAAAAAGTTCTCCTCAACCCGACGGACAAGAACTTTTTGTAATTCACGAAGGAGTGAAGGTATATATCAGGACAACTTTAAATGGCTGGTGTGAAATAGAACTGGAAGACGGTAAAGTCGGATGGATTCCTCTTTCCATGGTAGAAAGGATATAGAAACTACGTTATCAACTTACTATAAATCATTTAATTTTTACTTCTATGAAAAAACCTACACTTTTTGTCCTTGCAGCAGGGATGGGAAGCCGTTATGGCGGACTGAAACAAATGGACGGGCTGGGCCCCAACGGTGAAACCATCATGGATTATTCTATTTTTGATGCCATACGCGGAGGATTCGGGAAAGTGGTATTTGTAATCCGTCATAGCTTTGAGCAGGACTTCCGTGAAAAGATCATTAAAAAATATGAAAGCCTGATTCCCGTGGAACTTGTATTCCAGGAACTGGATTATCTGCCCGAAGGTTTTTCTTTACCGGCAGACAGGGTTAAACCGTGGGGAACAAATCATGCCGTGTTAATGGGGAAAGAGGTAATTAACGAACCTTTTGCCGTAATTAATGCAGATGATTTCTACGGACGGGAAAGTTTCAAAATATTAGCTGATTTCCTGAGCCAACTCGATGGAAAAGAAAATGATTACTGCATGGTCGGTTACCGGGTAGGAAATACTCTTTCCGAAAGTGGCGCCGTGGCCAGAGGTATTTGTGAAACAAATACAGAAGGTAACCTCACCTCTGTGGTTGAACGAACCCATATTGAGCGGATGGATGGTAAAATCCGATACAAAGATGAAAATAACGACTGGGTAGAAGTAGATGAAAATACTCCGGTTTCTATGAATATGTGGGGCTTCACACCGGATTATTTCCGACATTCTGCCGACATGTTCATCGACTTCCTGAAAGAAAATAAAGAGAATCTGAAAGCAGAATTTTTCATTCCTATTGTAGTGAATAATCTTATACAGGCGGGTATAAGTACGGTGAAAGTACTGGATACCCCGTCAAAATGGTTTGGTGTCACCTATGCGGAAGACCGTCCGATGGTTGTTAATAAGATTAAAGAATTAATCGAAAGAGGAGAATATCCTGTTAAATTATTTTAAAATATTTATTCTTTTTTCCTATATTAAATGTGTAGGAGGAATTTTTATCCTTTTACACATTTTTTACTTAAAAATAAGGTAATCAAAATGTTAATAAATTCCGATTTTCTCACTTAAATAAAAATAGTATCCTTTACTCCGGATAAAAACAATCAAATATTAACTTTTATCTACAAAATAATTTTGATAACTTATTGAAAAACTATACTTTTGTACCCATAAAAGAACTATAAAGAAATTAGCCTGAGATCTCTCCATTAAATGATTGTTCAACTAAAAAACTTAACAATGTTAAACGAAAAATTTGGTATTAGCGCAGGTCTTGTGTGGAATCTTTTAAGTGAAAAAGGTCCGATGAATGTGAAAGACGTAAAAAAAGGTACTAAACTTACCGAAAAAGACATGTATGCTGCATTTGGCTGGCTTACAAGAGAAGACAAAATCAGATTTGAAGAAAAAGACAAAGAACTGTTTGTGTCTTTAGTGTAATGTAAAAACTTTGCTAAAACCATGCTTATTTGTTCTTTTATAAGCATGATTTTTTATTTTGTAAAAGTTACATACCCAAGGGTTGGGTGAAGGTTATTCTTCTTCCAAAATGCTTTATCAGCCTGGGTATAACCCTTCCCCTTGTGACGAAGTCAAAAGGTACTTCCCTTCAAAGAAGGGAAGAGTGGGATTTGGTGAAAAGGAATACGGTAACCAGAAAAAAACATCAAAAAACTTGACTTCCGGGTAAAAAAGCAGTATCTTTATATCCCGTGCACAGGCTAAAAATACATACATTTCCGTATGATAAAAAGGCCCTGGTAACCTTTATCAGCCTCTCCGGGATATCTAAGTGCTGCTTCTGCACGGAAAGATGCCAAGCTCCATTCAGGATTTCATCGTCTGACCTTGGTCAGGCGAGCGTTGCACCTAGGTGGGGCGATCGTTTGACCTAGGTGGAACGATCGCCCCACCTAGGTGAGACGATAACATTATGCTTTCATTTGTACGACATTGGCCTTTCATTTGTATGACATTGAGCTTTTGTTTACATGACAATTCCTCCATCGTTTTCTTTACAGCATCCTACCAATCCTACCCTTTCCTAAGACCAGCATAGCTCATCAAAAAAATATCAATTACGCCAGACTATATTCCCTAAATATCTTATTTGTCCATTGATAATTTTTTATGATTTTGTATAACTATACTCTCACAATCCAAAAGCTGCAACTCAGGATATGGAATGTTTTTTTCAACATCATATTAATTGGCCTTTAATACTTTAGCTGTTGTTTTTTTCCGGTCCGATTCATAACTGATCATATAAATTCCGGGAGCAAAAGAACGGATATCGATCGTGCTCTCTTCTGTATGGATGTTATCATAAACACAAATGCCATCTATTGAATAGATTGTTAATTTTGCTTTTTCAGTATTATTTAATTTGATATACTCATTTGTGTAGCAGAAAGGAGCATGTTGCATATCTCTTATGTGATCACTATTCGTTGGAATGCTTTTTGATGTCAAAAGAGCTGGCTTGTTTTCAGAAGAAGATTCCATCGATGGAAACCGGAATAGTCCTACTCCATTGTTCGTTACCTTTAAGTAAAATGTAATAGCTTCAACACCCTCTTCTTCTAATTTTCCTTTTACCCAATCCGTCACATCCCAACTTATAAAAGATTCGACTTCCGTGTAAGGAACGATAATTTCTGTTATTTTCTCAAAATCAGTCGGTTTATTAGTCCAGGTAAGTGAAGTATATGTTTCTGTATTTCCATAAATACTGATGATATGATATTCTTTGGGAGGAGTTGGCACTGAATAAACCAGTTCGTTGAAATAAAGACGTAAAGAAATTACGTCATCTTCCTTATCCAACTGGCTCAGAGGAAAAGTCAGGAAAGCTTCCCGGATGTAATTATCCGTAGAGGTTTTCAATTCGATTTTCTCGTCTGACATATAGGTCGTATTCTGATTGATTTTATAAACATATGTATCGAAAGTCGGTGCGATGCTTTTTGTCATGTGACCAAGCAGTACCGGAGTAAATCCCGATTCTTTGGATCCTTTCGAATTACTTACTTTCAAAGGAACTACTTTTACCATATTGGTTGAAGGCACATCCACTTCTATTTTATACGGAGTTTCTGTGATCTCATTGACCACCTTTTTATCTCCATTCACTTCATATTCAAAATCCCAGGGAGCAGTTCCGGTAAATGAAAAATAAACGGTCGCTTTTTCTCCTTCTTCTATTACCGGATTTTTAGCTATTGCCTTTACCGAAAGAGGACGTTCACCGAATATTTCCTCCATTGTTCCAATAAAGATATTGGCCATTTTCTGTTGTATATACTGATCTTGTCCTTCCAACGGATGCCAGCCATACCCATCTTGGGCATCTTTAGCATATTTCAGGCTTGGCTGTTTTCCGTCTTCATCCAGGATATCTTTTGTGAAACCGATATTCACATCCCACTCCACCAGATACACAGGCAATCCTTTATTTTCCCATTTTTCTTTCAATTCACGGATGGTTCTGTTGTAAACAGTACGAGCGTCATGCCAGTGCGTACAGAAAACGATGACTGCCGGCTTCCCGTTTTCCGAGCCATAATATCTGGAAGCCGGATTATCTTTCAGCGCAAAGCAATCAGCAGCATAGCGTTTGATGACATAATCATAGGAACGGGCATAATGATCCCCAAAATCCGCTGCTACATAATCGGTATGGTTTTCTTTCAGGTCTGTTTCATCGGAAACATCTTCATTATGCACATCCATTATTATAAATGCATCGGCCGCATCTAGTTCGCTTGGCGTATAATAAGTGTTTCTGAACATCTTCCCTGCCGTATCACCGATCTTTTGCCCGGATACCGCTTTGTTGTTAGCCTGAGCATTGAATGCATCACATCCGAGCTCAAACCATCCATTTTGCCTTACGGCAAAAGACGCACCGGATAACATAAAGGTATATTGGGTCTCTGAGAAAACCCCTACACAATAAAATAAAGTAATTAAAATGAGAATACTTTTTTTCATGGTCGCATTTTTTAGTTATAGGTGAATTTATTTGCTATTTTAATGGTTGTCGCGGATTTTATATCCGCAGAAGAGGCGGCGCTTTGAAGAACAAATTCATCGGCTTCCACGACCCACTCTTTGTTTTTTTCATCATAAAAAGCAAAATCCCGGGCATGAATCACTATCTCTATTTGTTTTTTTCTCCCGGCTGAAGATATATCTTGTCAAATCCTTTCAGTTCTTTTACCGGTCGCTCTACCGACGGATTTTTTTGTGTCATATAAATTTGTACGATTTCTGCACCGGCTTTTTCTCCTTCGTTGGAGATCATAAAGGAAACTTTAATGGATTCTTCCGGATGATAATTCTTTTTATCGGTTGATAATTTCTCATAATGGAATGTTGTATAGGAAAGCCCGTATCCGAACGGGAACTGAGGCTTTATCTTTTTCCTATCATGCCAGCGGTACCCTACAAAAATATCATCCATGTAATATTGGTTAATACTATCTCCCGGATAAGACATTTGTCCGAAATAATGCGCACTGTTGTCTTCCAGCTTTACAGGAATAGAAAACGGAAGTTTTCCGGAGGGATTTACCCTGCCACTGATTACACCGGCAGTAGCTTTTCCGGCCTGCGACCCCAGATACCAGGATTGGATAAGACCGTTTATCCTATTCAGCCAGGGCATGCTCACCGCATTTCCACTAATAATAATGATTCCGGTATTTTTATTCACTTCCAGTATTTTCTCAATCAACTCATTCTGCCCGTAAGGAAGATCCATATTTATCCGGTCATCACCTTCACAATCCTGTTGGAAGTTTTTATTCAAACCTCCGAAAAAAAGGACTACATCTGCTTCTTTTGCTATTTCCACAGCTGCAACTACCAGCGAGTCTGCATCCAGTCCCGAAGGTAACTCCCTGCTATAATCCGGAGGGCCGGAAGCATAGCCCTGACTGAAAAGGATATGCTCCTCTCCGTATTTTTCTATCATTCCCTGTAAAGGAGTAATTTCTTTTTGTGGTTTTAATTCGGAAGACCCACCCCCTTGTGTAAGCTTTTTTATTGCATTTTCACCAATAACAGCTATTTTCTTATATCTTCCTTTTTCGATGGGGAAAAAGTTCTTTTGATTTTTCAATAATACAATCCCTTCTTCTGCTACTTTCCGTGAAATCTCGGTGTGCTCAGGTGTCAATTTACATCCGAGCGGACGGCTCTTATTCATATTCGTACGGTATCCAAGCCGCAGGATACGGCGTATTTTTTCATCCAGTAAAGATTCCGGCAGCTCTCCGGATTGTATTTTTTTCAGAAATGGTTGCGCCATATAGTAATTGTCGTAAGCAGAACTGATACCCCATGTCAACCCATTTGTCCATGTTCCCATTTCTATATCCAGTCCATTGCGTGCTGCCTGTTCCGTATCATGTGCAGAGCCCCAGTCTGTCACCAGTACGCCATCAAATCCCCAGTCCGCTTTGAGGATTTTATTTATCAACAGATCATTATGAGAGCAATATTCGTGTTTATATTTGTTGTAGGATCCCATGACTGCCCATATATTGCCTTCTGTCACTCCGGCTTTGAATGCGGGTAAATATATTTCGTACAATGCCCGGTCACTCACTTCTACATTAATTACATCCCGCCATTTTTCCTGATTGTTGAGCACGAAGTGTTTCATACATGCTGCCACTCCGTTTTGCTGAACACCCTGTATATAAGGAACAACCATCCGGGAAGAAAGAAAAGGGTCCTCTCCCATGTATTCAAAATTCCGTCCACTCAACGGTGTCCGGTAGATGTTGACACCTGGACCCAGAATAATATCTTTTTTACGAAACCGGGCTTCTTCTCCCAGGGCTTTTCCATACAGGTAAGAAAGTTCCGGATTAAAGGTAGCTGCCAGACAGGTAAGAGCCGGGTAAGCCGTACAGGAATCATTTGTCCATCCGGCGTGTTCCCAGTCATCCCAGACAAATTCCATCCGGACACCATGTGGACCATCACTCATCCATATTTCGGGAATCCCTAAACGGGGACACCCGGGAGTACTGAATTTGGACTGGGCATGGCACATCGCAATTTTTTCCTCTAATGTCATCCGGGATAGTGCATCTTCAATCCGTTCCTCAATAGGTTTTGAATCATCCAGATAAACAGGCAGAGAAGCCACTGCCATCAACACCGGAGATATAAATACCAGAAGTAGTGAACAAAATTTTCTCATATTCTTAACTTAATATAGTCAGGGCTCATATGTTGACCTTTATTTTTCATATTTGTAGAGCAGAAAAGATGACAGGACCAGCTCAGGACATGAAAATAAAAGCAACCATTCAGTATGTTTTTTATAATAAATCAGATGAATGTTTTCTATCTATGAATAGGATGTTAAGGCTTTTTATATCCTCTTAATTCAAATTACTACATGTAAGAATATCCGGATTACTAACAAATCCCATAAAATCTTCGCTTGCCGGATGCCCTGGTATCGGGATGAAATAATGATCTTCTTTATTCCATGCATTTTTTCCGAACAGCACATAACTGATCTTATATTTTGAAATTACCGGATAAAGCAGATTAGTAAAATAGTTGGATATTTTTATTCCTTCCAGTCCGGTACCTGTAATGGCCGGCACTTTATTGTTCTCTCTGGCAAAGTTTGTAATGAAAGCCAATGAAATATCCAGGTCATTTTTGTAAGAATAACCGTTGTTATCATTCTCCATATCCATGTAGATATCAGTTCCTATAATGTCTACATATTCATTACCCGGGTAATGAGTTAACAAGCTTTCTTTATTTTGTTTCGGAGGAATGGAATAAACATATAATATGTGATGCAATCCTTTTTCGTTACGTAAATATTCTACAGATGTTTTCCATAGTTTCTTTAAATTTTCTTCCTCGTCAGTTTCTGTATTCCACCAATATTGTTCCATAATATTATCCGCATTGAAAAGGCGCAACAAAACAGGAATATGATCTCCTTTTTCATCTTTCAGGCTATCCAGAAAAGAAGCCAGCTTATCCAGAGAAGCTATATATTTATTATATATTTCTTTTTCTGCGAAAATGGATGAGATCGGATTACTGACAGAGTGGTCATTATGATTACCATCAGTTACCGGATTATTAAGAAACCAACTAAGGGAGGAAATTCCCCCCAGTTGATTTACTTCAAGAATATATGACTGTATTTCATGAAAAGAAATGGAATCGACATTTAACGTGGAGTCGGTTTCTATATTTCCTGTATTCCACTCGAAGATTGCAGGATAGTCTCCGCATACCGATTTCACATCCGATCTTCCCTTCTCACCATACCAGGCATTTCCGTATGCAAGAGCATTCTGGTGACCCAGCATAATCCCTTTATCCATGACGGATTTAAGCTTAGAGTAAAGTGCAATCGTTTCTTTTGTCGCACTTTCATCGGAGGGATGAAAGAGGGAAAGACTTTCATCTCCTTGTTTATGACATCCGAAAAGAAAAGCAGCAATTAGAATGAGCAGGAAATTTTTTTTTATTGTTTTCATTTACAGTCGCGTGTTGATAAAAATTAATCTAAATTATGTTCCGCACCTTTCCATCCCGGGTTCTGTACAAGCACTCCGTTCGAAAGATCGATCTGTGTTTGTGGAATAGAGAGGAAACCCCCTGTTTCCGGCCGGAAAGTAACGGTCTTTTTCCCGGGAACCCTTTTGTCATAAACAGCGATATCTGTCTGGTTATTTGTGAGGACATCCCAGTCATGCCAGCGGAGAAGATCATAATACCTGATTCCCTCAAAAGCTAATTCGAACCGACGTTCTTTTTTTATATTTTCTAATGTGACAGGTACGGAATTCAGTCCGACCCGGCTCCTTACCGCGTCCAGATAGCTCTGTGCCTGGGGTGCTCCCAATTCTGCAGCCATAAGAAGCACATCCGAGAAACGTATTAAGATCAGATCCTGAATATTATCTCTCATGTAATCCGTATCTGTCATCGGATAAAAATCATAACTCATATTCTGTACGGAAGTCTTGGTGTCATCTTTCCAGATATTAGTCGTAATATATTTTTTCTGCCAGTAAAGTGTTTCATCCATTAAATTGTCCCCACCTCTAGTATAGCTTTGTATCTCTTCTTTATCTTCCGCATTGAACATAGAACCTTTTTTCCGGATATCATTATCATCCCATTCATCCCATATTTTAGGATTAACAGTACCCATTCCCCAGCCAATACCGAAGGGAAAAGTGCGCCTGTTACTCAGCGGCTGACCTCTCAGACCTGAATACAGACAATATTGATTGCTTTTTTGATGAGGACTGTCCCAATCCGAGGCAATGGCGGAATATTTTATTGCGAAGACCGTTTCTTTTGATCCGTCACCTACCCAACTTAAATTGTTATTTGCCGTATAGGGATAATCCTGGACATAAGAATAAGCCCAAATATTTCTGAAATCTTCCACAAGACCGTGGCCGCTGTTTTCTATACAATCAACCACCCATTCTATTACCTGTGCTTTTGTAATTTCACCCCCTTCTCTCAGAGGTAAAGTTTCCTGTTTGTAATATCCGGTATAAAACAGGAATACACGTGCCATAAGAGCTTCGGCAGCCCATTTGGTTACATGGCCAAGATCAGCACTCAGGTTCATATTTTGATAAGGAATATCCGGTAGACACTCAATGGCTCTTTTCAGATCGGATGCAATAAGCGCATAGGTTTCAGCAGCAGGAGCTTTGGGAATATTTACCGGTTCCGGTTCCAGTACAAGAGGAACCTCTCCAAACATGCGGGATAAATCGAAGTAGAAGTGAGCTCTCAGGAAATGAACTTCTCCTTCTATCTTTTTCCGGTCTTCTCCATTCTCCCAGTTAATTTCATCTAGCGTTGAAATCAGGAAGTTAGCCCGGAAAACTCCCATATAAGTAGCTCTCCATCCCTGATTAAACATATCATCACTGGACTTTTTAAACTGATCAATTGCCTTACAGGACCTATCGGAAGGTCCCCCACCTCCGAAGCGGTCATCAGACATTAATTCGGAAGTCAGGAAACTGCTTTGTAAAGGCTCTGCCCGGCTGAGAATGGCATACACTCCTGTTAAAAGCTGGGAAGCATCTTCTTTTGTCCTGGGAAAATTTCCGGTATCTTTGCCTGTCTTGTTTGTTGTATCCAGAAAGTCTTCACAACTAAACAGGAAACAGGCTGCGACTAATATATATACTATTTTTTTCATATGTTATTTTTTATTTTTTTACATTATGGTCATATGGAACTCGCTGTTTTTGTACATCGCCTTTGCCGATGGATTATAGCATGCTCGTTTCATAATACAATTATATTTATCTATCTGTAGAATATGTATTTAAAATTTAATATTGCAACCAATCATATATGTCCTTGCACTCGGATAATATCCCAAATCAATACCTGACGCCCAGGACTGATCTGCATTATATCCTACTTCCGGGTCCATACCTGAATAGTTTGTGAAAGTCACCAGATTCTGAATTGTTCCATATATCCGGAGTTGGGAAATAATACTTGATTTAAATAATCTTTTAAAATCATATCCCACTGTGAGGTTTGTAATCCGGAAATAATCTCCATCTTCTATATACAGGTCGGAAATATAGTTCCAGTTGATACTGCTTCCGTTCATGGCAGGCAGACGATTGGAGGTTCCTTCCCCATGCCAGCGACCAAGGATTTCGGTAGTATAGTTATCAAATGGTTTATCTGTAAAGTTACGGTAGGATTTTGCAATCTGGTTACCCGCCACTCCATATCCTGTTACAGAAAAATCAAATCCTTTATATCCTAAATTTATGGTAAGGCCATAGGTCACATCCGGATGAGGATTACCGATCATTGTCTTATCATCTTCATTAATTGTTCCATCATTATTCAGATCAAGGAAAATAACATCTCCCGGTTTAGCATCCGGCATGATTGGTAAGCCGGTTTCTTGGTTTATATAATTATCAATTTCTTCCTGATTCTGGAAAATACCACCTGTTTTATACCCTCTGAAATATCCGATCGGGTATCCTTCTTCTGCCCGGTATAAATAAGAGGTATTTCCGGCAAGAATGTTGGAAACTCCATTGATAAATCCGTCCCCGTTAGCTATTTTTAAGACTTTGTTTTTATTGTAAGCCATATTTGCTCTTACGCCATAAGAGAAGTCTCCGATATGATCATCCCAACTAAGCATAAGCTCTACCCCCTGGTTTCTGACATCACCACCGTTTACATAAGGAGCACCTGTCCCCCAGCTTCCAAGTACGGTCGGTTGTACCAGCCAGTCAATTGTTTTTTTATTGTACCAGTCGAAAGTAAATCCTAACCTGTTAGCAAGAAAACGGGTATCCACACCAATATTAAACTGGCGGGATGTTTCCCAGGTAAGATCGGGATTCGGGATAATACTTGGATAAGCTCCTACAGTGTAATTTTCTTTATTCGTACCAAAATAATAAATCGAAGAATTATATATACTACCGATTGCAATAGTTCCCAGATAGCGGAAATTCGGAATCTGACAGTTCCCGTTTTCTCCCCAACTTGCCCGGACTTTCAATTGGTCGATATACTCTTTTGTACCAAGCATAAACTCTTCTTCTGCCATATTCCATCCTGCAGAAATAGATGGAAAATATCCCCAGCGTTTTCCTCTGGCAAAATTGGAAGACCCGTCTGCCCTCATCACAGCACTTGCCATATATTTCCCCTTATAGTCATAGTTAATACGACCAAAGAAAGAAGCAATTCCTCCTTCTCCCCATGGGGCACCGGTTAGTGTGGTACTACTTGATATTGTTTTTACATTGGATAAATAGGCAAATTCAAAACTATCAAATTCAGATCCTTTGTTACTGCCGTTCAAGTCTTCTCCTAATCCCCACTTTTCAATAGAATTTCCTACTAAGGCGGTAAAGCTGTGGTCATTAATTTTAAAATGGTATGTTATCGTATTATCCCAACTCCATTGTAATCCGCTTCCCGATCCTTGTGTTACTCTATCCTGTTCCGAGAAATCAACAGTATTTAATACATAAGCCGGAATATATTCCCTACTGGTCCAGCCATTATATGCATATCCGAAAGTAGATCTTAATTTTAAATCTTTCACCGGGTTTATTGCCAGATAAAAGTTTCCTCTTGCCGAATAATTTTTACTATTTACCCTTGTCCGGAAGACATCCATTTCCGCCAGAGGATTTGTCGATGCATAATCGAGACCGGCCAATGGCATGTGGTAATCTCCGTTCTCATCATATACGGGAAGAAGAGGATTTGCGCTCAATGCATTGCGAATGTCATTCCAGTATATACTTCCGGTTCCCATTCCCAGCCCGCTTCTTTCTGTAAAGCCCATGGTAAGCGTTTGTCCGAATTGAACCACATTCCTGTCATTATACTTTAATATATTGTGTTCCGAGTTTAGCCGGGTGGTATACCGCTCATATTTCGGATTAACTTCACTATCTTTTAACCCGATAACCGGACTTTGGGAAGTATAAGAAAATCCGAAGGAAAAAACAGAAATATCACCTCCGGATGTAATATTCAGAGAATGGTTCTGCATCGGAGCGTTACTAAGAATCATTTCATCCAGCCAGTTTGTACCGGAAAACTGTCCGTTATCCACTGCATCCAGAATGGATTCCGGAACATTCGCATCAAAATAAGAACGATCATATCCTGCTTCTTCCATAATCATTAAATATTCCTGAGCATTTAACAAAGAGGCTTTTTTTGCCACGGTCTGCCAGCCCACATATCCATCATAACTTACGGATGCCTTTCCTTTGCTTCCTTGTTTCGTTGTAATCAATATCACCCCATTTGCTGCACGGGCTCCGTAAATAGCTGCAGAAGCTGCATCTTTCAATACATCCACAGATTCTATATCACTTGGATTTAACATGGCAATATCCCCATTGGGTACACCATCTATGATATAAAGAGGATTGGAATTGCCTATTGTTCCAAGTCCACGAATGGTTACTTTAAAGCCTTCCCCAGGTTTTCCATTTGATTTTGTAATATTTACTCCCGGAGTCTGGCTTTGTAAAGCACCTAATGCATTGACAGTATTTAATTTTGCAATATCACTTCCTTTCACCTGAACGGTTGCTCCGGTAATGAGTTTTTTCTGCTGGACTCCGTATCCGATAGCGACTACTTCATCCAGTACATTTATATCAGAATAAAGCTCAATATTCAAAGTACTTTGATTACCGACTTTTACTTCCTTTGTATTAAATCCGATATAGGATATGACTAATGTGGCATTTTCCTTTACATTTAAAGTAAATGCACCTTCAATATCGGTAATGGTTGCATTACCGGTGTTTTTCTCCATTACCTGAGCGCCGATAAGGGTTTCTCCTTCTCCTGTGATTACTCCTTTTACTGTCCGGGTATCCTGGGCGGACATAAAACTGCTACAAACAAAAAGAAAGACTACCATAAAAAAGAAATACAATATCCTCTCTTTTCGGAAAGCAGTTGTCGTAAAATTTTTATTCATGATTTTCAGATTAATTAATGTATGGAATTATTTATTTGGTCATTTATGGCTAACAATACTCTTGGTCCGTTTTTAATATGAAATTTTTCATTATTTTTACCTATCCAAAAATAGGGTAAATAAAAGAGAGGAATTTAAATAAACGATTTTAGTAGTTTAAGAGATGAATACGCATTTGTGTAAATGTTGCAAAAGCTTAAAAAAATGTAGCCTTCATATAACATAGCCTTTATTTGCCCATAAAATAGATTAATTTTGTTCCATATTAATACTCCCGTTGTCCATACAATTTAATACATGAAATCTTTTTCCACACCTACATTTTATTGCCTTTATTTCAGGAAGATTATGAGAATCATATTAACCTGTACAGTATTCTTTATTTGTATTTGTTTCTCTTCAAAGGCAAATACAGACAAATTTTTCAGCTCTGTAAACAGATTATCCAATAGCCATATTAATAAAATTTACCAGGATAAAGAAGGCCTGATCTGGATTTGTACCGAGAATGGCCTGAATGTATTTGATGGCTCTACTTTCAGGACATTTTATCATGTTCCGAATGATACTACCTCCTTGATGAATAATTCCGTATTGTCTATTTTAGAAGATTCTGCCGGTAATTTATGGGTCGGAACAAGTGGAGGACTGCAACGATTTGAGAAAGAAACAGAACGATTTATTAATATTCATTTTTCCTATCCTTATGTCACTGATTTTTCTTACATAAACTGTATTATTGAAGATCATGCGGGAAATATATGGGTGACAACAAACAGGTCCGGAGCTATCTGCCTCAAAGCAAAAACACATCAGCCCACTTATTATATGAAGACGACCAGTAACATCTGCAGCAATAAAATAAATGTCATATATGAAGATCGTTTTAATAACATCTGGTTCGGTTCTCAGGATAACGGAGTAAGTATATTGAATACACAAAACCAGATTATAACAAACTATTCCCATGACCCATCCGATATAAACAGCCTTTCCAGTAACTGGATTTTTTCCATTATTGAAAATCCTGAAGGGAATATTCTGGTAGGAACAATTGATAAGGGAATAGATCTGTATGAATATTCAAGCCATAGCTTCAAACATAATTATATCCCTTTTGTAGACAATATATACACTATGTGTAACGATTCAAAAGGGAGTTTATGGATCGGTACCGACGGATGGGGTTTAAAATGTTATGATTACGAAACCCGGATTACAAGTACATACGAATCTCCTGTAAAAGATTTTGATCTCACAAAATCAAAGGTACATAGTATTCTGGAAGATTTGCAGGGAAATCTATGGATTGCTGTCTATCAAAAGGGTATTTTAATGATTTCTCCGAATAACCGGCAATTTAAAAGCATTGGTTTTAATCCGTTTAATTCCCGGAAGAATATCGGGACAGATTGTGTATTGAGTATTTATAAAGACCGGACTGAAAATATTTGGATTGGTACTGACGGAGAAGGAATTTTCAGATTAAATAATGAATATGATGTTATTCAGCATTATCAGGGTGACCGTATGCCGGGGAAAAGTGTGCTTGCTATTTTCGGGGATTCAAAGAACCGGATTTGGGCAGGCTCTTATTTGCATGGCCTCTTTCTGTATGATGCAGATAAAAATAAATTTCAAAGACAAGTGCTGGAGGTGAATGGAGTTGATGTCAAACATATAAATATTATTACAGAAGATAATGAGGGCAACCTATGGATCGGAACAAATGATAACGGATTATGTATATATAATCCGGAAAGCCGGTCCGTGGAAGTTTTTCAGTATGATCTGTTAAAATCGGCGGACCAGATACTTGGCAATACGATCCATACTATCCTGTTCGGAAAAAATGAGAAGGTCTGGATCGGAACAAGCATTAACGGACTGAGCTGTTTTAATAGAAAGAACAATACTTTTACCGACTATACCCAGCAGAATGGAATGCTTAACAGTAATAATATTTATTCGGTTGCAGAAGATAAAGACGGCAACATCTGGGTAGGAACAAAAGCCGGCCTGAACTTTATCAATGTCCTTACGGGTAAAACAACTTTTTATACGGAAGCGGACGGATTATCTAACACATCAGTGTATGGTCTGGAAATAGACAAAGAGGGGAATCTGTGGATGAGTACCGGAAGAGGGTTATCTAATTTTAATGTACAAACAGGACATTTCACTAATTATTATACGAATGATGGTCTGATTAATGATGAATTCAGGCGGGGAGCTCATTTTCAGTCTTCTTCCGGAGAAATCTTCTTCGGTGGAATAAACGGAGTTTCTTATTTTTATCCTTTCCATCCTCAGTCAAGTTATTCTCTTTTGAATCTTTTATTTACTAATTTATTGATTTATAATGAAGAAGTAAAGATAAACCAGGATCAGATACTGAAGAAAAGCCTGAATTATTCGGATGAAATTGTTCTGAACTATTCTGTAAACTCATTTACCATCGGATTTATTGGTGTTGAATATAGCAATCCGGATAAAGTCGTTTATCAGATTAAAATGGAAGGGTTTGATAATGAATGGAAGACACTGCCAGGGAGCAATCATTATGCAACTTATACCAATTTGCCCCCGGGAAAATATAAATTTACCGTAAGGGCCAATATTCCCGGAACCGATTATAAAGAGAGAAGCCTTTCTATCCTGATTACTCCTCCGGTGTGGCAGACATGGTGGGCAAAGCTTATTTATGCTGTTTTAATATTGATATTTCTTTATTTTATCTACCGGGTAGTAATGCTTCGGGTAAAAGAAAAGCAGAAAGAACTTAAAAGAGCGAATGAAAACCAGATCATGCAGTCAAAACTACAATTCTTTACGGATATCTCTCATGAAATCAGAACTCCGTTGACATTGATATTAACTCCTGTCGAGCATCTTTTGTCTACTACAACCGATCTGAAACTGAAGGAGACCTATCATTTGATCAGCCAGAACGGGCAACGTATCTTACGGCTGATTAATCAGATTATGGAAATGCGGAAACTGGACAAAGGACAGGTAAGGCTTCAGGCAGAAAAAACAGATGTAGTAAAACTGGCGCGTGGTATTATGACATCTTTTGATTACCTGGCAGTAGAAAAAGAAATAAACTTCCGGCTGGAAGTAGAACCTGAACTTCCGGAAGTATGGATAGACCAGGAGAAACTGGACAAAGTAATTTTCAATATGTTATCCAATGCTTTTAAATACACACCATCAGGAGGAACAATTGAAATTCAATTGGAAACAACGGATACAAGTTTACTTATTTCTATTTCGGATACAGGTATAGGGATTCCGAATGAGTTGAAGGAGTCTATTTTTAATCGTTTCTATCAGATTCCCAATGAAAGCAACAAAAATAAAATGGGGACAGGGATCGGTTTACATTTATCCAGAAGCCTGATGGAAATTCATCACGGAGAAATCTTTGTGGCGGATTCGGAAACGGGAAGCCGCTTTGTCATTACGTTGCCTTTAAATGATAGTTATTTACAATCTGAAGAGAGATTATCAGAGCCTTCGGAAAAAAATGTCACAACGATTGTACAGCCTTCTGTTATTTCTGCTACCACTCAATATAGTGATACTACCATAAAAAATAACTCCAGGGAGTTGAAACATAAATACAAATTACTGATTGTTGAAGATGACAGTGATATCCGGAATTATATAAAACAAATTCTCAGTGATGAATATAATATCCTGGAAGCACAGAATGGCAAAATAGGACTGGAGTTAACGATGAAAGAAAATCCGGATTGTGTGATTACCGATTTGTCAATGGAAGGAATGGATGGATTGGAATTATGCAAAAAAATAAAAGTAAATGAAAATACATGCCATATTCCGGTTATTATCCTTACCGCCCGAACAGCACTGGAACAGCGTGTAGAAGGGTTACAAGTGGGAGCCGATTCGTATATCCCCAAACCATTTAATATTGACCATCTCCGGGTGAGAATAAGTAAGTTGATAGAATTAAGAGCGCTGATGAAGAATAAATTTCAGGGGAAATTTGAAATCAAAGAAGATGAGATCAAGATAAAATCAACAGATGAGAAATTCCTGGAGAAGCTGGAAGAAACAGTTAAAAAGCAACTTGCAAATCCGGATTTATCCGTTGAGACAATTAGTAAGGAAATTGGCGTTAGTCGATCCCAATTACAGCGGAAATTGAAACAATTAACGAAACAGAACCCAAGCGAATATATAAAAACAACCCGATTGAGGCATGCAGCTTATTTACTGACCTCTAAAAAATTATCCATTTCAGAAATAGCCTATGCAACAGGCTTTTCCTCTTTGTCGCATTTTTCTAACAGTTTCAAAGAGTATTATGGACTGTCTCCGAGCCAGTATATGGAAATAAATAATACGGCAGAGAAGAGTTAACTATTTTCCGTATTTTTCTTTTTAATAGATTACGAACCCAATTTTAAATTGGGTTTTGTTGTATTTAAAGGTCGTTAAAAAGGCATATGCGACAAAAAAGCAAATAAATGCAACATCACTTCAAGTATGGCAACAATATCTAAAAGAATAAAATTTTTCTGACAAATACATTCCATTATTTCCTGATAGTTTTGGATAGTGGAAATTTTCACTTTCACACCATTTATTTTTAGTCGATATTAAATAGAACAATCAATAATTAATTTTTAACATTATGAAAAAACGTCTTCTCATTATTGTCTCCACAGTATTCTTTATGGTGAATGGATATACGCAGTCTCCGGATGCTTTCCATTATCAGGCCATCGTTGCTGATCAGGGTGAGATCATTTCCGAACAGGAAGTACAGGTGATTTTTAATATTCGGATAAATACACCGGATGGAGATATGGTTTATTCCGAAACTCATGCAACCAGGACTAATTCTGCGGGAATGATTTTCCTGAAAGTCGGTCAAGGAGATGTAGTATCCGGAGATTTTTCCTTAATAAACTGGGCAAAAGGTCCGTATTTTATTGAAACACTAATGAACAAAGGCAATGGAATGGTATTTACCGGAACACAACAACTATTAAGTGTTCCTTATGCGAAATATGCTGATGAAGCAGGACAAATACGTATGGTTTCTTCCGGAGGAAAAATATGGACATTAACTATTGATGAGTCCGGAAATACTTCAGCAACAGAAATTACAGAATAATATACTTATATGATAAAGATATGAATATAAAATACACATTTATATTATTATTATTTTCTCTGACTCTTCTCCCAAAAGCCCAGCAGGTTATCACCACAGTGGGTAATGAACAAAGTGGAGTTATATGGACAATCGGAGATATAATAATCACCCCATTGAATGGCAATCATGAAACAGTCTTTTTAACCCAGGGTTTTTTACAGCCGGAGTATAAATCCGTAACTGACATTGCAACCATATATGAAAATGACCGGCGATTAAATGTATATCCTAATCCTGTGGTCGATATATTAAATATTAAATTGAAGAGGGCTCCTTTCAGTTGGGAAATCTACGATTCCCTTGGAAAACTAATCAACAATGGAAAGTCTGTTTTTTCAGAAACAACGCTGGATTTCAGTAATCATCCGAAAGGATATTACATTCTGGTGATTATAACAGAAGAAGAAAGATCTTCAGTCAAAGTTATTAAATAAAAATAAAAACAAAAGTCAACGTGAAAAATCTATCTATATTATCAATTATCGCCCTTCTTTTATCTGTCCATTCTTTTCTCTATGGTCAGCAGGGATTATCTTATCAGGCGGTTTTACGTGGCAATGAAGGAGGAGCACTTTCAAATAAGGATATAAATGTTCGTTTTTCTATCCATAATGCCACAGAAGACGGCCCTGTATTATATCAGGAAACGCATCAGGTAAAGACGGATGCTTCCGGATTATTTTTTCTGCATATCGGGGAAGGAACGGTTATTTCAGGAGTTTTTGAAAGTATTTACTGGCAGAATAGTCCTTATTTTATCCGTACGGAAGTTGCCTATGATGAATCTCAGTATCACATTAACGGTGTACAGGAATTAGCAAGCGTTGCCTATGCTAAGTATGCCGAAACAGCAGGGGGGATGAAAAAAGCAATGGCTGATGGAAATGGGACCTGGCAGTTAACAATAGATGATTGGGGAAATATCGTAGTAGTACCTGTTCCGGCAGGTTATTCCAAACTGGTTTTCCATGATGAATTCAATGGAAGCGGATTACCTGACCCCAATAAATGGGATTATGAAGAAGGATATGTAAGAAACGGTGAACTGCAGTATTATATGGTTGCCAGAGAAGAAAATTGTTTCCAGAAAGACGGACATCTGTACATAAGATGTATTAATGATAATGTATTTGTAAAAAATGCGCTGATTAGTCAATATCCGGAAGTAAGAAAAGATACGATTGTTCCGATAACTTCTACTAGTATTCATACCAAGGGAATTACTTCATGGAAATATTGCCGGGTAGAAATGAAAGCCAAACTTCCTGTATGCAAAGGCAGTTGGTCAGCTATCTGGATGATGCCGGAAACAGAGTATTATCCACCTTTTTACTGGCCGTCCGGTGGAGAAATAGACATTATGGAACATGTAGGATACGATCCCCGCAGAGTTTATTATACGGCACATTGTGCAAAATATAACAATGAGACCTTGAAATATCATGGGAATGCTGCCATTACCAATGTTGATACCGAATGGCATATATATGCATTGGAATGGCATGAAGACAGAATTGAATGGTATCTGGACGGAAGAAAAAGATACAGCATTTTAAGACCAACAGATAAGGTGGAAGATAATGATGCGGACTTGAATGCTTTGTGGCGTTTCTGGCCCTATATGCATCCTTTTTATTTAATTATAAATTCAGCCTTTGGGGGAGGCTGGGGAGGAAGAGAAGGAACCGACCCTGCTGCTTTACCTCAAGACTATATTATTGATTATGTAAGAGTTTTTCAATAATTAACAATCTATTTTACTCTATTATTTAACAATCTAATTTTACATGACCATGAAGAAGACAATACTATCTTTAATTATTGCGCTCTCCTGCAGTAATATAATAACGGTTACAGCACAGATAGTGCATGATAATGTATCCTCAGTTTCAGAATTGAAAACTATTGTGGCCGGTATTACAAATGATACACATACCATTATTAAGCTGGCGGAGAACAGTATATTTAATGTCGATGAACAAATCAGCATCGGAGAAACTACAGCAGCCCATGTAGAAATAATAGGAAACAACAGCATTATTAATGATGCAGCCTCTCAACACGTAAGAAACCTGAGATTAGGATATGGTAAATACCGGCTGGAAGGAATTACATTCCGGAATGCGAACTTTACGCAGATCGGGGGAGTAATATATTTTGCCGGAGATGAATTGGTTGTGGAAAACTGTATATTCCAGAATAATGTCACGACTTCTGTTGGGGGAGCAGCTATTGCCAGCCGGGGAAAAGATCTTATCATCAGAAACTCTTATTTCAAAGAAAATAAATTAAATGGTTCCGGAATCGGAGCTGTTATTTTACATTCAGGAATGGGAGGACGTTTTGTGCTGGAGAATTCTACATTTGAAGATAATACTTATTCCGGTACGGAAACGGTAGCCATGATCGGTTTTTATGATGGTAGTAATTTGGGACCTACGGATATTCGTATTACGAATTGTAATTTCCTGAATAATTCGACAACTTCTCTCTTGGCATCCAGCGGTAGTGGAGTAATCGGTTTGTTCGAATCCATGAATGCAGCAGATGTATATATTGTTAATAATACGTTCTTATTCAATGCCAGATCTCCGGAACCAGATGAACCGGGCCTGAGTAACGGTGATAAAGGAAAAGCAATGTACAAGCGGAACGTAGCTGTTCGTCTTGAAAAGAAAACCCATAAATTACATTTTGTAAATAACGTAGTGGCCGGTTTACGGTATCCGATTGCTGCGACACAGACAGTGGCCGATGGTAGAATTCCGGTAGAAGCATGGAACAACTACATGGTGGTGATGACACAGCATCAGAATGTAGTGGCTGATCCTGCGTTTACTGATAATTCTTATAACAATACCGTTCTCATCAGCCGGACATCAGGAGATGATCCCATACCGGATGATATCAGAGATCTGGATTCAAATATAGCTACTCTTAAAATAGGAGAACAATTGGAGTGGGATAAAGTAAATCCCTATATTAAAGTGGATAAAACCAGTCCCTTGGTTAATGCCGGCCTGACTACTTATATAGTAAATTCCGAAGAGTGTATTCCTGCCCATGATATCATTGGTACTGACAGGAACATTGCCGGAAATACGATTGGGGCATTTCAACGTGATTTAGAGCTTTCTGTTCCCGAAATCGGTAATCAAAATGAAATCGCTTCTATTTCACAGAACAGTAACTACATTACAATCACAAACAATTCGGATAATGAGCTTTCGGTTTCTGTTTTACGGGCAGATGGAAAACAGATTTATTCTTCTGTTGTGGCAAACACCCTGGAAATAAATAAAAACGGACTTGGTAAAGGGGTATTAATCCTTATCGTAAAAGATGCCTCATCTTCTTTAGTGAAAAAAATAGTATTATAATTCAATTTATTTAATTAAATAAAATCAATTTATTATGAATAAAAAATTATTCCTGGGATTAGCGGCAACTTTGTTATGCTCAGCGACAGTGACGGTTGCACAAACTACCTTTTATGTATATAAAAGTGGCAATGATAATAATGACGGTAAAACAGAGGCAACAGCTTTTGCTTCTGTAGGAAAAGCTGTTATGAGTGTAAAAGATAATGACGAAACAGTTATTTATCTGGAACCTGGGGCAGTCTTTAATGCGAAAGAAGATGAATACAAAGCCGACTATGCAACGTATGATTTCGGAGAAAATAAAAATGTAACGATCATAGGAGATAATACGACCCTGCAGGGAGCCACTCAACCAGGACTAGCCGGTGAAGCGACACGTATTCTACGGGCAGCAACTAATTCTGTCCTTAAACTGAAAGGCATCACGTTGGAAAATGGTCGCCAAATTGATTATTCACTGGGGGGTGCTATTTATTTTGCCGGAGAATTACTGGAAATAGAAAATTGTCGTTTTATTAATAATGAAGCAGGTTCCGGTGGAGCTGCAATCGGTAGCCGAGGAAAGCATCTCATTGTTAAAAACTCTTATTTTGAAGGGAATTACCTGATTGGTGGTGGTAGCCATGGTCCGGCGATTATGCATGCAGGTAGTCTGGATGATGCACCTGGTTCTACTTTGCTTGTTGAAAACTGTACCTTTTACAAAAACAACTGTGATGAAGCAGGAGGATATGGAACCGCTATCGGACTGTATGACTCCCGCCTCGGTTTTCAATGGTCAAATGTGGATATAGTAGAAGTGAAGAATTCTACTTTTGTAGAAAACACAAGTAAAGACATTAATCAGGCAGCAATTGATATCACTCAATCGCCCGATACCGAAATTCATATTGTAAATAATACTTTTTACAAAGGAGATGCAGCATTATGTATGAACTATAATCTGGAACCTGTTTATATAATTAACAACGTTATGTTTACCGACAGGGCTGCTATATTGAGTGAATCCTCAATCAACGGAGACGGGAGAGATCCTGTAGTAGAGGCTTATAATAATGTGATTGTCGGAGGAGAAAGAGGAGTGAATGAAAAAATGGATGATGAATGTTTTGAGAATGCTACGAATTACAATAATGTGATCGGTACTGCAGCACAGTATTCTATTGGGGACATTGGTTTGTCTACGACTTTAACATCAGAAAATTCTATTGTTCCTTACCTGCCGATTACGGAATCAGGGCTGCTTTATGGAAAAGGGATTGCCAATTCTGAGACACAAATTGGTATAAATATAGTTCCGACAGTAGATGTACGCGGATATACAAGGAATCAGTCAAATCCATCCATAGGAGCCTTTGACCCCGCTGCAACAGTAGGTATTTATAAAAATATAGCAAATGAAAATAAATTATTTGCAGTTCAAAACAATGAAGAAACTATTACTATAAAAAATAATACTGAAAGAACCGTAAGCGTAAAGATTACTTTATTGGACGGACGTACTGTCTACAGCACTGAAATACCAGATGAAGTGACTTTAAATAAATCTGAATTAGGAGCTAAAGGTAGCCTGATTATTATTACAGGAACAGCTGGAGCCATAAAGGAAAGTAAAAAAGTGATTCTTTTCTGATAAGTATATTCTCCGGAAAGGAGAATATAAAAATCCACAAGGGAAGTGAGGCAGGGAACTCAAGGATAATTCCTTGGGTTCTTCTGTTATAAAAAATATTTTATTATTTTTAAAAGAAAAACAGAACAGAAATCATACTTTCATCTGTAAAAAAGAGCAGGAAGCGTCCTCCTTTCTGATATACACACCAGAGAGATTTATTTCAAAATAAATGGCATTATAAAGGAAGTAACCTCTTGCCTATATTATCAGCAAAAAAGAAAATAGCAGATATGAAACTGAAAGGGAAATTTTCTTTTCTCATCTGTCTTATCATGATAAATAGCAATTAAAATATAAAAATAAAAGAATAATGAAAAAACTCACTTTCGTGATTGCTTTTTTTCTGAGTACTCATTTTTCATTCGGCACCCGGTTATTGATAGAAACGGAGAATTTTACCGATAAGGGTGGCTGGGTAGTTGACCAGCAGTTTATGGATTTAATGGGTTCTCCCTACCTCATGGCACATGGTCTGGGTACTCCTGTAAAAGATGCCTCCACAACGGTCGTATTTCCGGAAAGTGCTACCTGGTATATATATGTCAGGACATTTAACTGGACTTCTCCATGGTTTGAGGGAGAAGGACCGGGTAAGTTCAGATTAAAAGTAAATGGTAAAAATATTTCCGGTATTCTTGGATCTAAAGGGAATAGCTGGAATTGGGAAAAGGTGGGAAAGGCAGATATAAAAAAAGGAGAAAATATTATCTCATTACAGGATCTCACCGGATTTAACGGTCGTTGTGATGCCATTTATTTTACGACCGATAAAAACGATGTGCCTCCTTCGGATACGCATCAATTGGCGCAATTCCGGAAAGAGCTTCTTAATTTGCCGGTTCCTCAGCAAAAGGGGCATTATGATCTTGTTGTGGTAGGGGGAGGAATAGCCGGTATTTGTGCGGCTGTAGCTGCTGCCCGGCTAGGATGCAACGTCGCCCTGATTAATGACCGTCCTGTACTTGGAGGATGTAATAGTTCTGAAATAAGAGTACATCTGGGTGGACGCATTGAAACGGGAAAATACAAAGAACTGGGAAACCTGCTCAAAGAATTCGGTCCGCTGGAAGAAGGAAATGCGAAACCTGCGGCGAATTATGAAGACCAGAAAAAACTGAATATCGTAACACAGGAAAAGAATATCGAAACTTTCCTTAATTACAGGGTTATTTCCGTAAATATGAATGGAGACAAAATAATCTCTCTGCTGGCAAAACATACGGAAACGGGAGAAGAAATCGAATTTTCCGGACATTGCTTCGCGGATTGTACAGGAGACGGAACAGTCGGTGCATTAGCAGGTGCGGACTACCTGATGGGACGTGAGGCAAGGGAAACATTCGGGGAAAGTATTGCTCCTGAAAAGCAGGATGATCTGACAATGGGTGCTTCTGTTCAATGGTATTCCATAGAGGAAAACAAAAAAGTAGCATTTCCCGTATTTAATTATGGAGTGAAGTTTACAGAAAAGAACTGTGAAAAAGTAACCATGGGAGAATGGAGATGGGAAACCGGAATGAACTTTGACCAGATCAGTGAATTTGAGCGTATCAGGGATTATGGATTGCTGGTTGTATTTTCCAACTGGAGCTTTCTTAAAAATGAACTGAAAGATAACAAACCCTATCATAACCGGAAACTGGATTGGGTCGCTTATATTGCCGGAAAAAGAGAGTCCCGCAGACTACTGGGAGATTATATTCTTAAGCAGGATGACTTGTGCAAGAATGTGTATCACGAAGATGCCTCTTTTGCTACGACATGGACCATTGACCTGCATTTCCCGGATCCTGTAAATTCGGAACATTTTCCCGGTAATGAGTTTAAGGCTATTTCACAACATGTGGCTATTTATCCTTACTCTGTTCCTTATCGTTGCTTATATTCCAGAAATATAAACAATCTTTTTATGGCAGGACAGAATATCAGTGTCACGCATGTCGCATTGGGAACCGTACGGGTGATGCGGACAACCGGAATGATGGGAGAAGTCGTTGGTATGGCAGCTTCCCTGTGTAAGAAACACCAGACGACCCCGCGCAAAGTCTATCAGCAATATCTCCCGGAATTACAGGCATTGATGGAGGAAGGGGTCGGGAAAAAAGGTCTACCGAATAATCAGGAATACAACCTGGGAGGAAGTTTATCCGAGCCTCCGCAAATAGGAAATGCCGAGATTTCCTCTCATTAAAAGAATAATAAAAGTATTTTTGTATAAGAGGTTGCCTGTCAGACAGGCAACCCTTTTATTTATCATTCGGACCGGTAGATTTTTAATGCCGTATATCCTCTACCCCATGCTAAATAAATACGTTATGAAAGCAGCTATTGACATATATACATAATCCCGTATATTTCGCATATCATAAGTTATATTTCTTTTCCCGGCGGTAAAATACATCACCGGGTAATGGAAACAGATTCCGGAAATAAGAAATTCCTCTTCCGGGGAAATAATATAGTGAATTATCTGTATTCTTTTTAAAGAATAACCGAATGTTTTTTGTTATAAAACTACTCTTTTTGGCGTAATAAACCGGATTGTTATCAAGAAACCCGACTCTTCCCTTCCTTGAAGGGAAGTACCCTTTTCTACGAAAAGGGGGAAGGGTTAACCCACGGTTGAACAACCCGGAAGTTATCCCGAGATTTTATAATTTTCTTTTTGGGTAGCCTATCTGAATACCACCAAACCCCACCCCTTTGGCGAAGCCAAAGGTACTCCCCTTCTTCGAGGGGAGAGAAGAAAATATCATTGCTGTATCACTTACCAGCTATCGGTTCTGAAAGGAGAAGCCGGGAGACCACGTTCGTTATACAGGTTGCCGATAGGGTTATGTGCCCAGGCGTAACGAACAGCCATCGGGAATCTGACTTCGGGAGAAGAAACAACAATTTCATCTCCGTCAATGGTCGCTTCCGCCCAATGGAATACACGATCGGGTCCGGCAACGGTGAACCCCTGTAAAGGCTGATGTTCCCGAGTAGTTAGCCCTTCTGCGGTATGGATAAAAGATATCCTTATTTTATTTCCTTCTATTTTATAGTCGTTATAAATGGGGCCGGAATAACGGATATTTTCGCCATAGGTATTTGCCCTGGCATTGAGGGCCAGACGTAACCCTACACCTTGTTTATTGCGGGGGTGAATATCTTCGGCATCCCCGATATCAATAGAGACAGCCATGCCGGTATTTTCCAGATGCAGCGCATTAAGCTGCGCATCCCGGATTAATGCCCAGGAAGATTCTACCGGTTCGGTCTGCAGGCGTGTAAAGTTTGCCAGTTGCACAAAGTAGAAGGGGAAATTATTATTCCATTTGCTGCGCCAGTCATTGATCATTAAGGGGAAAATATCGTAATAAAGCCTGGGGTTATAATCGTTGGACTCTCCCTGATACCAGATTGCCCCCCGCATGCCATAAGGTACCAACGGATGAATCATTGCGTTATAAAGAACAGTAGGAAAGTTCGGATTATCAGCAGGATTTTGTGGTACCGGAGGAATCTCGTGCAAAGGGAAGGAAATTTTTAATTTCCAGTCTCCCGCAAGAGATATTTTACTGGTATGAGTGCCGATATACATATCTTCTGCGCTTCCTCCGAATCCGCCGGAACCGCCGGTATCTATTACCCGAACAGTAATAACAGCTTTTCCGGCTTTTACCATGTCCCCGGGAATAATGTAATTCCGGTTTACATTCCATCCGGCTGTCGTACCGATCTCCTGGCCATTAAAATAGGTAAAATCAATATCATCCACACTTCCCAGATTAAGAATCAATTCTTTTCCGGCCCATGAAGCAGGGATATCGATTTCTTTGCGGCACCAGAAAAGACCATCAAAAGCTTCCAGGCCATCATACATTTCAATCATCGCGGGAAGCTGAATATCTCTCCAGGAAGAATCTTCTGCAGAAAGAGGAGCAAGACGGGTATAATCTGCCAGGTCCGGATCCATCCCATTTAACCGCTCGTTCCATGCAAGGATCTGCTGTTGGTATACCTTCTGTTGCGCTTCTTTATCCAGTGACATTTTTTTTACGCCGGCCAGGCTTTCCGAAAAATAGGGCAGCATCTCAAGAGACTCTTCGCTTGTCCAGGCTTCGGCAACTGTTCCACCGAAAGAAGTATTGATCAGCCCGATAGGGACATTGAGATTCTGATACAGGTCTCTGCCAAAAAAATAGCCGACTGCTGAAAAAGTCCCGACCGTTTCGGGAGAACAGACCAGCCAGCCTTTCCCCACAATTTCCGCATCGTCAAGGGGAACAGGGCTGATATTATGGTCCACGGTAAGAAAACGGATCTGAGGATAATTAGCGGTAGCTTTTTCCTGTTCGTAGTTATAGACCTGCCCCAATCCGTCGACCTGCATTTCCATATTTGACTGCCCGGAACAGATCCATACTTCTCCGATCAGGACATTTTTCAGTTGAATGGAATTCTTTCTGTCTGTTGAAACCGTAACCTGATATGGCCCGCCGGCTCCGGGAGTGACCAGTTCTGTTTTCCATTTTCCCTGTGCGTCTGCTGTAGCCTCATACGTCCGGTTATCCCATGAAGTGGTGATTTTTACTGTTTTATTGGGTGTTGCTTTTCCCCAGATCGGAGCATTCATCTGCTGTTGCAATACCATATTATCCGTAAATATAGAAGAAAGAGAAAGTTGTCCGGACAAAGGGCAAGTCAGGCATGCTAATAAAAAAATCAAGTAAATGTGTTTCTTTTTCATTTTTCTGATAGTATGTAACAAGAATTATAGATTGAATAAAATATAAGTAAACTAATAAATTTAATCTCTGTTTTTATGGATTTTTATCTTATAAGAAAACTCTGTTGCCGGGTTATTACTCCGGGTTAACCCTACCCCTTTTTCTATGAAAAAGGGACTTCCCTTCATGGAAGGGAAGAAGTCCGGTTTGTAAATAAACTTACACCAAACCTATCTTTCTCCCGCAATATACTAAAAAACACTCTACAAATCCAATAGCATATAACTTTTTTCTTATTTTTATAAACTGCCGGGAGAATAAACCGCTACTCCTACCCGTGAATCGGCACATCCGTAATACAAGAACCATTTATTATTAAAGAAAGCCATTCCTTCAATAAACACGGTACCATCCGGATACTGCCCGCTTTTCTCGAAATCACTTTCCGGAACAAAGAAGGGTTTATCCAACCTGTCAATTAATTTTGTAGGATCCTGTATATCGAATAAAGCCTGTCCGGCACAATATACATGGGGAATATATTCCGTATCACCTTCTTCCCCCGGTTTATTTTTTCCATTATAAAACAACAGGATACCATGTTCGGTAACAATAGCAGGAGGCCCGGGTTCGACTAACTGGCTGTCAAATTTTCCCGGACGGGGTGCTAATGAAATCTTAAGTTCTCCGGTTTCATCCAGGATGGGTTCCCAGTTAATAAGATCATCCGAAACAGCTACATTCGTAGAAAACTCACCCCAGTACATCCAGTATTTACCTTTTATTTTAGCGATTACCTGCTTACCATCAACTATTTTTGTTATAATAGATCCGGCTTTTGACCAGGTATCCCGAAATTTCCCTCCATGTGCAGCAGCAAAGACCGGACCATGTTTAGTCCATTGTTCCAGGTCGGGAGAAGTAGCAACACATAAGCGTGCTTTATCCTGATTCCATGCCGTATAGGTCATTACATACATTCCATCTTCCGTAACGGCAATCCGGGGATCTTCACATCCACCGGGAAATTCCAGTTCACGCATAAAGTCATTATCCGGATAAAAGACGGGTGTCAATTTTCGTTGAAAGGATAACCCATCATCGGAAAAAGCGTACCCCAGCCGGGAAATACGTTTGCTGATCTCTTTTCCGGACCTGTCTTCCGCCCGGTATAAAAGGACAATTCGATTATCCCGGACAGCGACGCCCGGATTAAAGGTATCATTAGATTCCCAATCGATGGTATCCTGTGCAACGGGACAATAAAATAACGTTGCAGGATCCGGTGAAATAACCGGATTAATGCCATCAGACCGTTGAAAATCGGTCCATGCCCAATCAGGAAAATTCCTGTCGGAATTGTGTTCTTTATTTGTTACGCAGGAAAAGCAGATGAATACACTTACCAATATAATGGATAGTAATCCGAAAGAAATATTTTTCATCAAAGCAATTTTTAACCTTTATAAGAAAATATTTTTGATTTATACTATATTGCCCGGTAACCCTTGTTATTTTCCTTAAAGGTTACTGGGACAATATGTTAAAAAGTCAATACTTATAATTTAATTATTTTATACTGTTGTTCCTTTTCATTCTCCATAGCCACTACAAGAATATAATTTCCTGCTTCCAGAGAAGAAAGATCTATTTCTCCTGCTACAGAATTCAGAGAAAGCACACACTGTCCTATCAGATTTATTATCCGTACTCCTGTGATAAAGCCATCCGATTGGATGTATAACTTGTCTTTTACCGGATTAGGATAAAGAGTAAGCAGGCCACCTTTTAGAACCAGCAGATTATTCAATCCTTCACTACAAGGGCGCAAATCTTCCGGTGCTAACGGATTTCCATTTTCGTCACTTAATAAAATCGTATTATTTATATCAATTATTCCGTTATCCATAAGTTCCCGTAACAGACACATGCCAATATTATTATTACCGGAAACAGCTTCAAACATCGGAATCTTATTATTCAAGAAAGTAACATTTCCTCCGATACGTTTTATATGTTCTAGTCCATTTAAAGCTACTAACTGATTGTTATCCTGAACATCCAGATTCCCTTGAATTTCCTCGGTTCCTTCTAACCGGAGGTCTACGACTCCTATATTATGAGCGACAAAATCGCCTTGGATATTTTTATATCCATGTAGTCCGGACAAATCATTCAATGCAGGACAATTTTTCAGCATAATGCTTCCCGCAACCGGTATTTCATCAAAGAAACCGACAGTAGTAGCAATTAACGGCATATTATTCCAGGTAACCGACCGGAAGATTTCAGAAATTACACCTGCTGCATTGGTTAATTCTTGTTGTGTAATATCCGTACCCTGAATGGTTACATTGTTATAAGGCAATTTCCGCGTACCATTGTTAAATTCTTCCAGTGCAGCCAGGCCGTCAATAATAATATCAGCGTCATAATTACCGATTTCTCCACTGGCAAAGCAAGGTTTCAAATCCTCCATATTTATACCTTCCGGAACCGTAATAACCGCATCCGGTTGAATAACACCTGCCATTTTGAAATAAGCCAACAAACAATATCCGGTTCTTTCATAATCTTCTCTTGGCTCGTCACTTTGTTCAGCAAACCAGACTGCATTATTAAGAATAGTCACATTTCCTCCGATATAAGCCAGATTTTCCAGTCCACTGAGGCTTTCCAACGGCTCATTGTCTGTCAAAATAAGGTCACCTCCTATATATTCCAGTGTATAACTGTCCATAAAATGCCAGAAACTGTTTGTATTACCGGAAAATTCAAAATTACCTTCTACTTTTTTCAGGCTTCTTCCATATCCGGCAATACCCTCTTCTGTAATTCCACGCACAATATAATCTCCTTTTATTTCTTCCAGCTTACTCCATGCATCCTGAATCCAATGAGGATTCAATCCATTGAACGAAGGACAATTGTCAATTACGAAATCTCCGTTGATAACGGTATATTCTTTGAAACCATTTGGATTTGATAGTTCCGGCAGATCTTTCAGAATAATACTTCCTTTACAGGAAATAGCATCAAAAAATCCTTCTGTAGAAGTTACATAATCATAGGTATCGCTTTCATCCGCTTTTTTACCAAATCCTTCCCAGGTTATTGTTCCGGCAATCTCTGCCACCCGGTTTTTTACTTTATTGATTTCTTCCTGTGTAATATCATTTCCCCGGATAGTAAGATTCTGAATTATTTCTCCTGTAATAGCAGCCTGGTTAAAAACAATAAGTTCATCCAGTCCGTTGATCACATAGCTGTCCGGTGCTGCATACAATGAGAACTGTCCAAGTTCAAGGCATCCTTTGGAAAGATCTTGTGTAATTTCCAGCCGGTAAGTAGTATAAATACCGGGAACGTCAAAATTAAATACAAACATCACCGGGCTGCTCTGTATCTGAATATCTGTTCCTAATTCATCGTTCCAGCCTTCTTTATATGGAAAAGGAAATACAAAATCAGAGACTTCGTGTAATACGGTCCAGTCCGCATCTCCTTCATTTTTAGCAGCCACCTTCCAGCCATTCGGGGTTCTTTCCGAGGAATTTTCATAAGCTTGAATGGCATAGCTGCCTGCTACGATTGCTTCCGGGAAAGTGTATTCTACATACATTCCCACTTCTTCTACCGGTGATCCGGGTTCAATATTCCATCTGCTTCCACCCCATTTATTAAAGATTTCATATACCTCTCCATAATCTCCTTTATGCGAATAAGTCAGGTTCGGATCTTCATACGTCAGTTCCCAGTCACCCAGTCCCGGAGCATATTCTGAAAACAGGTCCTCCGGATAATGCCGGTAATTATCGGCATTCGCACGACGTGGTGCACCGAACATCTGCCATTCCGCAATTTTCACATTTTCACCTTCCACGGTAAGGCGAAAATGCCTGAGCCCATCATCCGACCTGATATCTTCATCGGATTTATCGCTTCCATAAAACAAGAATCCGTCCTCTTCTCCAATCGTAAAAGCCGGTACCGGAAAAGGAGCCACACCGGATGATTCGGAAGGATAAACCATTGCAGGAGGAACTTCTTTCCATCCGGATTCCTCATCTTTTTTGTACTCGAGTTTACTAGTCGCTCCGTCTGAAACTTTAATTGCCCAGCCGGAAAGAAAAATATTATTTTCCAGTTCGATTTCAATGATAGCGGAGTTTCCTGACACCTCATACTCTGTTGATAAATCATTATCAAACAAATTAGCCAGATTGCTACCGGAAGTTACAGGATTTTCAGTCGATGTTTTTATCCATTCTGTTAAATCCCAGGGATACACTACCGCAAAAGCCTGCGATATGGAAAACAGGCTGCACAGAATACATACTGCTATCCACTTGTTGCTTTGTTTTCTTTTTTTCATGATACTTTAAATTAAGAGTTAATAAATAGATAGTAAGATAAATGGGAAATATGTTGGTTGTTATTAATTCCTGTTAATGTGAAGGGTTATCATCATGGGTTAACCCTTCCCCTTTTGACTACGTCGATTCTTCGAATTCCTGCGGAAAAGGTACTTCCCTTCAGGGAAGGGAAGAGTTGGAAGGTTTCTTGATAACCATCTCGTTTGATCATATCAAATCTCCTCATTTATTTATTTTAATAACCTGCTCCTTTCCTCCCGATAAAGGATATTCCTCTCCTTTCCAACAAAAGGATCCGGTTACTGTTTCGGGAATCCTTATTGAAGCGGTTAAATTTCCTTTTTTATCTATCTCATATTTCACAGAAACGGTTCCCTCGGGATGAGGGATGCTTCCGGAAATATCCCTGATGGTACCGGGATTCGGAGCAATACGTATCTTCCGGAAACCCGGTGCATCCGAATCGATTCCCAGCAGAATCCGGTAAAATTCGATATTAGGGCTGGCACCCCAGGCATGGCAATCGGAACGGGAAGGTTCCGGTTCTTCCGCCCAGGTGGTCAGACCAAGTCCTAGCTGCTCCTTCCATATTCCAAGCTGTTCTGTTAAAAGATCACCCATTCCGACTTTATTCAGCGCCTGATTGACATAATAGGTGAAATAAATCGTAGCCGGAGCAAGAGAAGCATCTGAAACAACACGCTGCATGATATTTTGTGCTTCCTGGGAATCCGGCAATCCGACTAACACAACCAATGAGTTTACATGCTGCGAATATGTACTATGATCTTTCGTATCCGCAAAAAGGCCTTTCTCTTCTACCCAATAGTGTTTATAGAAAGCCTCCCTCATAGAAGAAAGAAGTTCCCGGTAATGGGCAGCCATTCCCGGAAGTCCTACCTGTTCTTCCATTTGTGCAGCCATTTCCAATGTCATTATATATAAGATATCCTGTACTGCCGAGGAGCCATCTTGCTGCCGAGGAGGTTCCCCATATTCAAAAGAGCCTGTCCAATCCGTAAAAAACCAGTGGGGAATAAGATGAAGGCTGTAATCCGGATTCAGTTGCTGTTCATACCAGGCGAGAATGCCCCGGTGAGGCGACAACAATGTTTTTATATATTCTTCGTCACCTCTGTACATCCAATAGTCATAGGCCATACAGATCCATAAAAGAGAAAATGAAGGAATAAACTGAAACATCTCCGAAGGATAACGGCTCATGGTAATACCATCCGCTACAATAGACTGCCGTCCCTGTTCCAGGGCATTTTTCACCAGATACTTATCACGGGTATTATACATGGTAATCATAGCCTGAATCCGGGTATCTCCGAAATACTGCAATTGTTCGTAATAAGGGCAATCCATATATGTTTCGTTGGCACAAAGACGCGCGGTATGCCATCCGATGTTCAGTATATCCTGCAAGAAATTATGGTCAGGGGCTGAAAACGTAGATTCTTTTTCAAAAGGATAAAAGGAGGTTGTACTGTATATATCTTCCAGTACCAAAGGTTCGCCGGAAGTAATTATTTCCAGATTGATATATCTCCATGTCCGCCACCATAAAGGGGTAAAAGTTCTTTTTATTCCCCCATCCGCAATGATTTTATCTTCGTAACCGATAAATGTTTTACCGGAAATTTCATTCCGGTTTCCTTTTGCCGGAAGGTTTACCGGATCATAGAATGCTTCTGCATATCCGATCCGGATTTCCGCATCTTTTCCATTGCTAAAAAGAAGAGACAAATACCCGGTTGTCAGGAAGTCATTATCCAATACAAAACGTACATGACTGTGCGATGGAATAGTCAGAGGCGTTTTCTTCACCAGAAAATCCGTCTGTTTTTTCATTCCTTCCATGAGCCGGATGTTTGTTAATGGCTGGTAGTTCATTTCCATCGGAGGAATAGGAGAAGGCACCAATAGCCTTCCCGGATAATCCCGGGCACCTTTTGCAGCTCCCCGTTGTCCGTCACGGGCAGGTTTCCATCCGGAATCATCAAAATCCGGTTGCTCCCAGCCCCATGGATATTTCCGTGCATCAAGAAAGTCGCCGGGACCGGCCGTATAAAAATCGATAACCGGTTTGTTCCACGGCTGGTAAGCGGAATCTGCCAGACAAAGCCAGGAAGAATTGGTATTTACTTCTTTCTCAACAGGGGTATTTCCCTGTAAAATAAATCCTGTTTTATGAAAACTAATCTGTGCAAAGGGTTTATATTCCGCAAAATTCCAGACAACTGCCGCCAGCACATTTTTCCCTTTTTTAAGAAAGGGGGAAAGATCTATCGTTTCAAAATTCCAGTTATACAGATTCCCTCTTGCCGGGCCCAATGATACCAAGGTCCCGTTCACATACAATTTATACCGGTTATCGGCTGATACGTGGACAATATATTCCTCCGGGACATATTCCATCTCTACTGTTTTCCGGAAATGGTATATTCCGTATTCATTTTCCGGTTCTCCGGGAACAGAAATCCAGGTAGCCTCCCAATTTCTTGTCCTGTTAAACAACTCCGGATTTATTTTTTCCTGTTTATAGCCATCAAGGCGAATCTGTGCGGATAAGTGGCAAAAAACAGAAAGAAAAAAAAGAACAGAAGTAAAACGTTTCATAGTATGTGTTGAATTAGGGAATAAGAGAGTAGACGTTTTGTTATAAGGAAACCCAGACTCTTCCCTTCTCCGAAGGGAAGTACCTTTTCCTGCGGAATTCGAAGAATCGACGTAGTCAAAAGGGGTAGGGTTGACCCATGGTAAAATAAATCAGATTATTATCAAGAAACCCCACCCCTTTTAGCGGAGCTAAAAGGTACTCCCCTCGTACGTTTGCATGAGAATCATTCTTTGTCTAAAATATGT
>JAJQEC010000043.1 GCA_021201815.1 Candidatus Azobacteroides sp.
TAAAGGCTTTTTACATATTTTAGACAAAGAATGATTCTCATGCAAACGTACGAGTGGGAAGGGTTAACCCACAGTAAAAAATACAGAAATAGAATTTATAAAACATACACATCCTGAAGAAAACAAAAATTAAAATTTTCTATCACAACACACACCTGTTCCTTTTTACCTATTCCCTTTTATTTCTAACCGCATAAAACAATTATTCATCACAAATCCCTCTCCTATTTCTTCATCGTTTTCCCGGACAATAGTCATTCCCATTTTTTCATAGAAACGAATCGCTTTATTCTGCCGATTTACGTTAAGTTCCATGATACATTTGTCAGGATGAATCTCTGTAATCTGATTAACTGCCGCTTCAAAAAGGAATTTTCCGGCACCAGTACCCTGAAAAGCCGGCAGGACATACAATTTATGAAGATAAAAGAAATGGGCTTCCTGTTGTTCTATACAGATATATCCCATAGGTGCATGTTCCCTGTAACCAATAAAGAAAAGCTGTCCCGATTTCATTTGCCGGGCAAGAACATCCGGATGGTACATTTTCTCAAACATATATTCCAGTTGTTCTCTGGTATGAATGCCAAGGTATGTATGATACCATACGTCCGAGGCCAGGCGGTTAATCAATACACAATCTTCGGGGGTTGCCCTGCGGAGAGTAAAATCTCCGGTAACAGAAGAGCTGGAAGCAGAAGTATTCATAACAAAAACTTTTACGGTTTATAAAACAGGAGTCAGGACTTCCGGAGAGACCCTTATCACTAAAATAGCTTATAAGATCTTTTTCATTCATCTGCTTATAAAATGAGATGGTTAGCAGGAAATCCTATAAAATGGGATTATTAGTATTGTTTTTCCTCTACAGAGAATGGATATGGCTGATAAAACCGTCTTTTCTTAAATAAACAGATTTCCCGGTCGAATTCTTTCCCGACGTAAAAGTTTCCCGGCCATTCTTGTTTGTTTTTCTGTTCGGTAAGTTATCTTTTCTTTCTATTATCCTTTTCATGTATTCTTTATACACAGAATTGTTTTCAGGAAGTCTCCCTATCTGTTTGGTAACGACACATCTTTTTTCTTATTCCGGAACGCAATGTATTTTCAAAGCCTCTGTGCAAAATTAAAATTTATCCTGAATAAAGGAAATTTTTCCTCCCTGTATTTTGAAAACTATGCCACTCTTTTTATGAGCAACGTCCTGCTTAAGCAAAGCTATTTCCGATAGCTTTTACAAAGAAAGTTCCTGCCAGGTAATAAACAAATAAAGGAGAACGCTATGTTCTCCTTTATTAATTTGTTTGTGTTACCAAAGGCATTTAATCGTGCCCGGTTGTTTTTACCAGCTTATTATAAAGACCCATAATAAGAAAAGGTGCTGCCCATTGTCCTACAAATAAGGCAGTACTCTTTTTACCAAGCGCCTTAAGTGTTAAAGATGCCGCCATAGAAGCGAACGATGCTGACAAATATATGACAGAAGGAACTTTTGCAGTTTGTTTTTCTATTGCTATAGTTACTTTATCTTCTTTTGGTGTTCCGGTTTTCATAATTTATAAGTTTATTGATTAATAAATAAATGTTATAGGAAAGAATAACAGTTTTTACCCTCTAATTGTTTGAATCCACTATTATTAATTTATAACATATCAGTCTATTATCGCTCAAACATAAAATTATTGTTTACTTAATTTTTCTTTTTTAACTCCATATTTTTTATACAAATATAACCTATATAATTATTATAATTTTTTGTACTACATGTCAATAATGTCTGTATTATGTTAAAAAGGCACTCTTTCCTTTTGTCTTGTTACTATATTTGCGGAGCACATATTCAGGATGTTTTATTATGTATTGGTTGTTTTTGGAAAGAAAAAATAGGTTAAAAAGAGAATATGATAATTATGGAATTAGAACGTTCCTAATTACTGGCTTTCTCTTCCGGTTATTATATCTTAAAGAAAAAGAAATACCAATTATGTATATATCCTATCTCATTTCTCGTTTTTTATATACAATAAGAAAAAAAACCAACTTAATACTTCAGAGAAAGAGTAAATCTTATTTTTACTTACAGGATACTTCCGAAAAGCAGTTAAAGCAAAGGGAAAAAAATCTGCTTAGCTTTATGCGTTCTTTATTTTTTACCTATTTCACTTTACTCTCCATCACATACACAAACTATATCTCTCTTTTAAAGAGTACCTCACAACTAATCACAAAAACACGTATGCCGACATCCAGCAAACCTTTCGGAAACAAAAGGTATTTTCCGGCATAGTCATTCTTTTTTCTACAAAAAATCCACTTACTCCTATGCTGGATCGCCGGAAAATAATTCTGTCGCTTCCGGAGGGTGGAATTTTTATTAATAGATATAAGATGGAAAAATTAAACATACATTCGTACGAAAAGAAAGTATGCTCTGTGAAGCATACTCCTTTTTTGTAAAACGGGTTAACTCGGAAAACGATCTATAAGGAAGATCCATCAGTAGTTGAAGAGCTGTTATGCGCTTATTAAAACCTGAAAGATTATTCCTAAAAATACTTGTATAATTTATTTAAACTTTACATGCCTTTTCCATTTTCCCTACATTCAAAAAAGAGATACAACAAATTAACACTTAACTTTCCAATCCTTTATGAACAATATAAAAAGATATACAAAGCAAAATTATTTTTAGCTTTGAAATATAGGTTCTTAGTATGTTGTGCATTCTAACGGAGAGAATACCCTGGAAACATATACCACGGTTAGCTTCTCCCTGTGTAATAAGGAAAAAAGAGAAAGCATTCTAATTATTCATATTTTAAATCAACACGTTCTAATTTCAATTACTGATCGACATTCCCATACAGCCCCTTCATCCTTGTCCGAATAAAAAATAATATCAACTCCTAGATTCCGCTGCGCAGACCAATAACACCAGCCAAATTATTAAAAAGTCTGATACGGATCTGATTTTAATCACTCCTCCACTTTTTTGTTTTTATTTAGCGGATTTAATTGTTCAATAGCTTCCTCCAGTATTTTCATTGCTTCTTCCAAATCCATAATCTGCGTTTGCATGTTCAGAATAGTTTCCTCATTGCAATCTCCTTCCACATACGTACCGGTTGTATTATTACCAGAGGATGTTTCATTTTCTTTTTCTGCATTTTCATAGTATTCAATTAAAGATGTGATTGATACTCCCAGACATTTCGCAATCTGTACTAATCTTGTAAAAGAGATATTTGTCAGGCCACGTTCAATTTTTGAATAAGCCGTAATAGAAATATTCAAATCATATGCCATATTCTCCTGACTTAACCCTTTCTGTAAACGGATACAACGAATATAATTCGTCAGTTTAATCATCGACACCATGGTAAATAAAAATAAAAATTTAACAACTTTATTTTAAATCTCGATAACTTCATAGGGTAGATGTATTAATTTATGTTACAAAATAATTAAATTATGAATCTACAAAATTATATAAAAGTATTACTTTTTATAAAATCTTAATATTATTTATATAAAAAAATACATCTTTTACATTCACAAGCCTTAAATAACACAAAAATTAAACTCACAGTTTTAGGCATTTAACTAAAAAGCTTAATTTAAAAACCAATATTAAAAAAGTCTAATTTATACATTTGCAATTTTTAAATATAAAGTGAAAAATTATTAATAGCTTTTATCTCTTTTCCTACAATCCTAGTGTATAAAGATTAATATATACTAAATAATAATTTAATCAAGAGATTTCTTATTGATTAATATTATAAACAGAAGAAATATTTATTTCACTTTTATGTTTATAAGACAAGAGAAGTT
>JAJQEC010000097.1 GCA_021201815.1 Candidatus Azobacteroides sp.
TTATAGTTTTTTAGCAAAACAAATTTGATTATTTACATAGTATCTTCTTCGAGGAGAGAATTGGTGCGCTATTTATCTTTAAGTGAATATATAAGGGGAAATACCAGGCTTCTTCCCTTCACGGAAGGGAAGTACCTTTCCGGAACGGAAAGGGGTAGGGTTAGACACAAGGAAATAATACCCTTTTGAAAAACACAAGCAGAGCTTACACAAAGTGATCGCCTAACAAAAAACAGGAAACTAGAAATAAGAATTGAACATTCAAAAGGAAAAAAGGAAAACACAGGATATTTTATCGTTTACTTTTTACCTTTTATTTAAAAACAGCAGGATTATGAGAGTGATTATTCAACCGGATTATAATGAGTTGTCGCAATGGGCGGCTGATTATGTAGTCCATAGCATTAACCGGGCAAACCCTACTGCAAGAGATCCTTTTGTCCTAGGACTTCCTACAGGATCTTCACCGCTGGGGATGTATAAATGCCTGATTAAGCATTATCAGGAAAAAAAGGTTTCTTTCCGGCATGTGATTACATTCAATATGGATGAATATATCGGTTTATCTCCGGAGCATCCGCAAAGTTATCATTATTTTATGTGGCATAACTTTTTTGACCATGTGGACATTGATCCGAAGAATGTAAACATTATGGATGGAAATGCGCCGGATCTTGTAGAAGAATGTATGCGTTTTGAGGAGAAGATGGAGGAAGCCGGTGGAGTCGACCTCTTTATTGGTGGCATTGGACCTGATGGACATATTGCTTTTAATGAGCCCGGTTCGTCCCTCGTTTCCCGTACCCGGATTAAACAGCTTACTCATGATACCATTGTAGCAAATTCCAGGTTCTTTGAAAATGATATCCGGCAGGTACCTGAAAGTGCCCTTACCGTAGGGGTCGGAACGATCCTGGATGCAAAAGAAATCCTGATTCTCGTAAATGGATACAGCAAGGCAAAGGCTCTTGTGCAGGCAATCGAAGGAGCGGTAAGCCAGATGTGGCCTATCACAGCACTTCAATTGCATAAGAACAGTATTATTGTATGTGACGAAGCTGCTACGCTGGAGCTGAAAGTCGGGAATTATAAATATTTTAAAGAAATACAGGAACGGGTAGGCTATCAGACCGGAAGATAAGAGGGAGAAAGAGAAGGGAAGTAGTGAAACCGGATGTATCTTCCGATGGGTGTTATTTTTATGGATAAGAATGGAAGAATACATGTTGAAACTATGTCGGACTCCCCTGATTATTCTCCGTGAGTACTCACACTGCGGAGAATAATCTTTCTATTCTTTCCTCGGAAAAAAGGTCAGGTTTCCGGATAACCACCTGATTAATTCCTGGAGAACTTTTTAACTTAATGGTAGGAAGTTTTTACCCGAAATAAATAAACAAACAGAAAACAGGACATCAATTTAATAAGGTATATTTATCCTTCTATGTCCCATATATACATTCATAATTATATGTATAACACGCACACAACAGACACACATACACTTTCCAACACGCACACCCGAACTGTCCATAGTTCACAACTTCTTACTACGATGACTGGAAGATATATATCCCTGTTATTTTGTGTCCTGTTTATTTCTTTACAAACAGAAGCAACGAATAAAATCCGTACTATTGACCATTTACGAGAGCAACTTTCTTTCCGGAAAACAGACCAGATTGTTATTACTCTTTCCGCAGAAGAATCCTGGGCGTTAACAGATTACCGCGGACGGTTTACGGATATGAAAGGAAAAGAAGAAACCGTAGAAGAGAGAGAGTACAGACAGCGAGCGGATGGACAGGCCTGTATGTTCATTAATCAAATTACTCTGCCGGCGTTTAGCCGCTTATGGAGTATGGCAGAAGAATACCGGGGAGAGAAAAATCTTGATCCTTCCGATAAAAAATTAAGAATGTTATTACAGGGAATCATATTTTACGGGGAACTGGAAAATGAACGAAATAATCAGGCGCCCGGACGTTTTCATGCCTCTTGTTTTGCTATTCCACGCCATGCTGTCAATATATATTTTAGCTTGTTTGACCTGATGCAGGCAGTAGAAGATGGCAGAATGACAGATCCGGTTGCTGTGATGGCACACCGGAAGCTGTTGGATGTCGGTTTCCAGTCCTGGAAACAACCTTACCGGAATGACCCGACCGATGAAAATGTCATCAGCGTGGAACGTTTCCGTAAGCACGTATGGTGGGTAGGAGGAAATGCTCTTGACTACCGTCCGGTATTTGAAACCGCCTTGATGATGCGTTCCGTTCCGATGGTTGATGTCATGGCGGAAGTGGCCAAAAATGCTATTTCTGTTGTTTCTCAGACCACATACAACGAAGCATTCTGGACAGAAGGAATCACTGCCGATGGGGCCGGGTGGGGGCATGGCAAACAATGCCTTGTCTGGGGATATCCTATCGACGGCCTAAAAGGAGCATTCAAAATCCTGAATTGCCTGAAGGATTCTCCCTGGGCACAGCAACTTTCCCGTGAAGATGTAGCAGTGCTTATGAAATATATTCGAAATTCTTCTTTTTACCATTACAAAGGAGTAATTCCTCCGTTGGTAGACCGGAAAAATATGATCTGGCAGAAAAATTATATCGGACAGGTTCCTTCTTTTTCCATCGCTGAAATATTATTGGAAAGCTGGCAGAATTCTCTGACCACAGAAGAAATAAAAGAACTGGAAGACTTTGTCAGGGAATCATCCCAATGGAATGTGAAAATGACAGATTATCCGGATGGTTGGTATCACGGAGTCCGTTATTTCTATAATAACGATGATATAATTAAAAAAACACAAGATTATTATATATTTGTCAATATGGCTTCCAGCCGGGTAGACGGACTGGAAAGTGCCTGGCCGGTAGCAGCAGGATATAATTTTTACAGTGCCGATGGAGTTACTCTGTTCCAGCGTGACGGAGAAGGATATCGTAAAATACTGGGAGCTATGGACCTGACAGCATGGCCGGGAGTGACGACCCGTCAGACCCCTGTGCCACTTTTCTCCGTGGAAAACTGGAGAGGCTTTACCAGCAGGCATAACTTTGCTGCCGGAGCAGGAGATGGAAAAGGGAGTTTTGCTGCCGGATTCATCTATGAGAAAATAAACGGAAGTTACCGGGATGAGCCGGAATTTGCGGCAGTTAATGACCGGAATAAAGATATTTATGGGGTATATGCACAGAAAAGCTATTTCATGTTCGATGATATATTTGTAGCTACCGGCAGTGGCATCACCAACCTGCAGCCGGAAAAAGAAGGCACCATTACCACCACCATTGAACAGACATACAGCGAACTTCCTCCTCCCTGTTTCTCTTCGCCTTATATGCCTTTGCAGGTAGTGGAGAAGTATAATGCCGGAAAAGGAGAAATAAGATGGGTACAGCATGCCGGATTCACCTATGGAGTAGTGCCGGAATTTACTAATGGCAATCTTCGTCTGGGAAGAGAAAGTCGGATAACTAATTGGCAGCGTCTGACAAATGCGAATTCTGCTACAAATGAATACCGTGTTGATCTCTTCCGGATGGATATTGACCATGGCAGATGTCCTGACGTTGCGAAATATGCCTATATGATAGATTGTACAGGAAAAATTCCTGTTGATATTCCGGAAATACTCCAAATAGACAATCAGTTACATGCCGTACAGGATGCTTCCGGTACCCGCTTTGGAGCCATCTTTTTTGATCCGGAACAGGAAATTCGGACGGCTCTTGGCACATTTCTTGTATCTCATCCGGTAAGTTTATTCGCAGAAAAAAGAGACGGACAACTATTTCTGACCGTGACGGATGCTAAGATGGACAGCAATGTAGAAGTTATAACGATATTGACATCTGTTCCATTAAGTGGTAAGAATGTTGTTCGAAAAGAAAAGGACCTGTACGAGGTGATTATATATGTGCCGGCAGAACCCGACCGGGGTGCTCCCGTAACCGAGGTTTTTGTAATGGAAGAATAAGTAGTAGGCCGGCAGACAATCTTTCCTGTAAAGATTATCCTGATAAGAGGGAATAAAGACTGTTTTTACAGATACTTTATTCCCTTTTTTGATTGGAATCGGATCGTGTGAATATTTACCCGATATTATTTCCTTCAAAGAAGAAAATAAATTTGTTTTATTATAAAAAGGAAAATAACGAGTAAATATTAAAAGCATCCATCAGCATGGAATTTTTCCTATGCTTCCTTTTTTTATTCCGTTAAGAATGAATCGCTTCCTGGAGATAAGCGGATTACTTTATCTTTTCTGCATCCCATAGGTAACATTCTTTTGTAGACTATGAATAGAACCGACGCATTAAAATACTATTTGTTCTTTTCTTCTCTTTCCTCCTTTTATTTATACGTACTCATAGTTGAAACAGGGAGCTTTTCTTCTTATTTCACAGCATGGAAATAAACCGGAATTAAAGGTTGAACGATAAGAAGATAAAGACTTCATTTTCAGATACCTCCCGTGATACGTATTCCGGTGCCTTTGAAGTACGTATCACACCCCCGTCGAAGTACGTACTTCTATGCCGTCGAAATACGTATTTCTATGCCTTAGAAGTACGTATTTCTACCTCATCGAAATACGTATTTCTACCCCTGTGAAATACGTATCACGACAGGGGTAGAATACGTATTACGGCGAGGATGCCGATAAGGGGTTGATACCCTATGGATTAGCCTGGTCGTTTTTGGACTCGGAGAAATGGAACACATCAGCTCCGGATTTTGATACATCAACTCTGGACTATAAAGCAGTTACAGCTTACTAATTCTAAGTTTTGAGTCTCGGGATAGATAGAAGGTTTGTTAGGAGACACGAACAAAAAAAGAGGTAAAAAGAAGAAGGCGAAAAGAATTTCCTTTTCCACTTTCTTTTTTACCTCTTTTCAGGGTTGATTTCACTGTGTATTTTACTTCACACCACTGAAATAACCCCTCATTGGAACTAAAGCAATCCGAACCAGCTTAATTTGAAATTTTTTTCAGAAGGATAAAAAGGAAAATATAAAAAGTATAGATGCACCTTTTTAACCCTTTTCCTATTCTATCCAGTTACTTTTCATCTTTTCCCTTTTACCTTCTGAAAGAAAGTAGGTCATCAGAAGAATGAATACCGGGAATCTTTTAGGAACGCTATCCTTTTTGCTTGTTTATCCGGGTATCTACTGAAAGCTTCTATTTAATATCCATCATAATTTTAACCTTTATTCTTATGATGATTCCTTTTTCTTTTACGTTCCGGTTACCTTTTTTCTTTATCAGGTTTACTTATTTATTTTACCGTTACTTTACCAACCGTATTATTGACTTTTACAATATACAATCCCATATTGACCGGAAAATAAGTTGTGCCTTCGGATAAATCTACCTGTCCGATAAGTGTTCCGGTAAGATTATATACAAAGACTACTCCTTTGTCAGAACCATTCCGGATCACAATATTACCGTTCTCTCCGTAAATTGACATTTTTGAAAGTATATTTTCTCCGAGTCCTGTTTCTACCCCACCGTTATATTCATAAGCTCCGATGTCATACAGATTATTTTGCGGACGTTCGGTGCCAATGATGTCAGTTGTCAGGGTAACTGTGGTTCCTGCATCTATACAGGCTGATTTTTCTGTCAGCGACCAGTCTGCTGCTTCCAGCGAAGCTTTTTGTTCATCTGTCTCTACTACACCGGTAAAATTTGTCGGACTGGCAAAGGAAGGATATAATTTATCTGTTTCTTCACCTGTATTTTCTGCTTCCAGATAAATGCAATCTACCGTTTCAATTCCCCATGTAATACTATTAGCGCGATTATCGAACGCACAGTTTTTGATCGTATTTCCATCATTGGGAGTCCGTAGATTATGAACAGTACTTCCCGGAGCTGTATTTCCCCAGAATACACAATTTGTCAGGTTGGCAGGAATCTGATAGAAGATTCCGGCACCTCCGTAGGAAGCATAGGAAATTTCATTATTTACAATGTGGCAGTTGGTAAATACCGCATTTCCGGTATAACCTGCTTTCCCTGCAATAAAAGCACCGGCACCATTACCGGCATCGGCAAAGTTATTTGCAATTACACAGTTGTTAATGGTAACAGGAAGATCTTCTATGTAAATCCAGATACCTGCCCCGTTGCAGTTTGCACCTGAAGGTTTTGTCACTTTATTGTTCTGAATAATGGTATTTTCCAATATACCTGCATACATGGAAATACCTCCTCCATTACTTCTGTCGGTAGTTCCGCCCTCGAGTACATTGCCTTCGATGATACATCCGCTGATGCGTGCTCCTAATGCTCCGCTTCTTACTACAATTCCGGCACCATTCCGGTCATTTGTCGTAGGGGCAAGGGTATTGTTGCGGATAATACAGTCGATCACCTGTACCGGACCTTCTACAGCATCCTGAATGAAAATTCCGCCACCGCCGTAATTTGTTGCTTCGTTATCCTGTACAATACAGTTTTGAAGAATGGAGTTCCGTTGCATAAGAATACCTCCTCCGCCACCGGAAGCTTTTCCTTTCTGTATCGTGAAGCCATCCCATATCGTAGTATAAGCGGTCTGAGGTGTATTCATTACTCCATTTTCCCGTGTACCCTCTATAATGGTTAAGGAAGGATCCGGATTCCGTTGCTCTCTTTCCGTTTCAGTTCCTGTAAAACCTCCGTAAAAGGATACCCCTGGTTTCCATGATAGGACAGTGGAAGAAACATACGTGCCCTGTTTTACCCATACTTCATGATTTCCGGCAGTAGTGCCTGCCAATGCGTCTTTTACACTTTGAAAAGCTGTTTCCCAGGAAAGTCCGTCCGTGTTGTCTCCGTCAGGATCTACATAATAAACCGTAGCATTTGCTGTTATTGCTACCAGACAGGCAAATAAAAATAGTTTTAATTTTTTCATAATTGATTTTTTAATTTCATCATACATCGTTTGTTGATGATGCAAAACTGTTGAAAAAGCTTTTGCTCCTATGTACTATTTTATCCGTTTTATAGTATTATTTTGTATGCCGTATCCTTTTTGTTATAGAGGAGTGACGAGAGATATAGTATTATTATCAGGTTATTACTCCGAAGAATAACATATTGAAAAGGAAGAAAACCTATTATTTTACTTATTTCCGGTCAGCTATAAAGAAAAAATTACCTGAAGCCGCATATAAGGTTATACTTATTTATATATTATTTTATTCACTGAGTGTTCAATCCATTTAAATTAAAATAATAAATCCCAGGTAAGGAGCATGCAGGACATTCAGGCAATTTTCATTTTTGAATTATCAAGAAACGGATTCGGAAAGAAGAATAGTTATCCGGATTTTACCAGAATAGATAAAGAGACAAGATGAAAAGTCGAGGAAAAATACTCTACCTGTGTCTGTTTAAAATTCCGGATAACTATTGTATGTTTATTTTACAAGCACTTTTACTGCTTTATCCTGTATTTTCACAATATACAGCCCCGGTTGTACCGCAATTGTATTTTCTCCGGCAGCCAGTGTAGCCGATTGATACAATGCTCCTACCGGATTATAGATATATGCCTGTGTAGCTATTTCATTTACAATAACAATAGCACCGGTTGTTCCGTATACAGTATTCCCTTTACTATCAGGTAATTTACCTACGGAATTTACATCCGGGTTAAATTCGTATGCTCCGATATCGTATCCATCGCCCATCGGACGTTCGTTGCCGAGTATATCATACTTCAGGGAACGTACTGTTGCACCGGCATCGATACAAGCGGAACCTTCGGTAAGTGCAAAGCTTACGGTTGCGATTGCTTCTTTTTCTTCCTCTGTTTTAGCGATTCCCGAGAAACCTGTCGGATTTACGAATCTCACATATTGTGTTCCTTCTCCGGTATTTTCCAGTTCCACTGAAACCATATCATCCAGATTGGCAGGATTACTTTCTATACTTACATCGGAGATTACAAAACGGGTATCGAACGCACAATATTCCAGTTTATTGGTTACTCCTTCCAGTACGGTTCTTACATGATGCTTAAGAGGTTGTTCTCCCGCATTCAGATTTCCCCAGAAAACACAATTTGTGATATCTGCTCCGATATTATTGTAATAAATTCCTGCACCTCCGTAGTTGTATGTGTTCATCCGGTTGTTTACTACCGTACACTGCATAAAAGATACCACACTACGTCCTTTGTTATTAATGAAGACACCTCCGCCGGGATTATATTCCGCCTCATTGTTCGCAATGATACAATTCTGGAAATGATAAATTGCTTCAGAAGCTTCATACTGAGAATCACAGAAGATTCCTCCTCCCTGTCCCCGTGAATAGTTGTTGATAATAACGGATTCTTCTACATTTACAGTTGCAGTAATGGTAGAGGATGTCCAGTAAGGATTGATCATTAATCCTCCTCCTTGTTTTACAACGGCTTTATTATCAGTAATAAGTGTATTTCTTATCAACAAAGTACCGGTTTGAGGAGTCATTACCATAATTCCTCCGGCGTGTACATCCCCGGCAATAAGAACTGTTCCATTTTCCGGATCAATGCTGGTCGCCTCATTTCCTTTTACCGTTGAGGAAATAACGGATCCGGCATTCATAAAAATACCTCCCCCGTATATTCTTGCCGTAGAGAATCCTTCTCCGTTTACTTTATTATTCTCGATGGTACACCCTCTGATAACAGCAGCATGGGAATCCAGTGCAATGAAAACACCACCCCCACCGACCGGAGAAGTGGTTGTCCCATCATAATAAAGAATATTATTTCTTACAATGCAATCGATTAGTTTTACGGAATCGGTTTCGTTACACTCCATATACACCCCACCGCCACTGTTGATAGAGTTTTTATTATTCTGTACAATACAGTTCTGAAGAGTTGAATTGGATCTCAGGCGAATTCCTCCTCCGTTTCCGTCATTCCCGTCCTGGATGGTAAATCCGTCCCAGATCGTTTCTACGGTCAGCCCTTCCGCTGCTGTTACGACACGTTGAGAACCATCACCTTTAAGAATGGTAAGTGCTGGATCAGTGCTTCTCTGTTCGAGCGCTGTTTCGGTTCCTGTAAATCCTCCGTATACATTTATTCCGTTAGCAATTGTCAGAGTTGCATCAGCAATAGTATATGTTCCCTGTTTTACCCAGATTTCAGAAGGTGTTTCCACTTTTCCTTCCGCATCTGTTAAAGAGCGGAACGCTTTAGACCACGAAGAACCATCACTGTTATCTCCGTCAGGACTTACATAATAGATTTTTGCGCTTGCAATACATGTAACAAGCAACGATAATAAAAAAATGGTAAGTTTTCTCATGATTTGTAATTTTTAGTTAGTTAGGTTCGAAATCATTTTTTGTACCTCAAAATTACAGAGGTAAGAGCAGAGGGATGGTATTTAATTTTCCGTTTTTATGTCTCTTTTTGTGTGGTGACCGCATTGTAGACGATCACCACACGAAAAACATTCTTACCAGCCTTCGTTCTGTATTAGCTTTTCAGACCGGATGATCTCCGATTGTGGAATCGGATAGAAATACATCTTGTCATTCCATATTCGTTGTTCTACCGGAATGGTTTCATACATTAGCTCATCCGAGGGGGTTTTGGTTACACGCAATCCTTCTATGTTCAGGTAATTATCTCTTTCTTCCGGGTCGTCCATTAATCTCCAGCGGCGGATATCAAAGAAACGATGTTCCTCGAATGCCAGTTCTACCCGGCGTTCATTGCGGATAAATTTCCGCATGGTTTCCTGATTCATGTCCGGCAAGGCACCACCCGGCAGGCTAAGTCCGGAGCGTTTCATCACGTTTTCCAACTGGATATATACATCGTCACTGCAGTTGCCATGAAATTCGTTATATCCTTCAGCGAATATGTAAATGATTTCCGGCAGGCGTATCAGGATCTTTGTTTTGCTGGTATTAACTGTCCGTCCGTCCCATACCGCGGCCGGCATAGTAGACAGTCCGCCCTGCATGACTAATTTTGCAAGGTAATATCCTGTTTTAGAAGCCTGCGGGTCGGAATCCGGCGCATCTTTTCCACCGGGGAATGTTTCAATAAGTTCCGAGCGGTCATTGATACTCAGCAAATCCCCGTTTTTCAGAACGGTCATTTCCAGTCGTGGATCCCTGTTCAGGAAAGGATTTTCAGGATCATAACCTGAATTGCCTTCGGAAATACTTCTTCCGTTACGCATTCCGAAGGCCTTCACCAGGTTGTGAGTAGGGCAGGTAAGCCCTTTCCCTCCGTACGAGATCGGAGCGTTCAGCCTTTCATTTGTCACGTTTGCAGAATAACTGGTAGAAAATATTATTTCCCGGTGGTACATACCTATTGCTGCATTCGGAATAAACAGGTTTGTCATATTCGCGTTTGCGGAAAGCGTCAATAGGCCGAACGGACCGTTTTTAATAATATCTTCAGCAGTCAGGTAGGCCTCCTGCCAACGTGATTTTTCATTTTCCGGATTGAAGAGTGGACTGACATAGTAAATCTGTGCCCGGGCCTTCAGGGCTTTTGCAGACCAGGAGGTCGCACGCCCGATGTCTCTTCCTTCATCAAATCCGGGAGTACTTCCGGAATAGGCATCCGGTAACCGCACAATTGCCGAGTCACAGTCATTGAAGATAAAGCGGAAGCAGCTGTCGGCAGACTGGCGCTCCAGTAACCGACTTTCTTCAGTAGTTAAAGTTTTATTAATAATTGGTACACCGCCGTATCTTCTGACCAGCTCGAAGTAAAAATAAGCCCGAAGGAATCTGGCTTCTCCTTTCATCCGTTCGATCGTAAGGATGATTGTCTCATCTGTTCCTGTATTGGTCGGCTGTTTCGGAATATTTATCTTATCCGTACTTTCCAGAAACAGGTTGCTTTTCCTGATCCCTTCAAAACAGTTGTCCCATACATTTTCTATAATATCGTATTTGCTCCAGGTGCCATCATTAAATCCTCTGATTATATTCGAAGGGTCGGCATGTACTGCTTCGTCACAGGCTGAAGCCAGCATGGCATCTTCGATCCGGTTATAATCCCCGATAAGATTAGTATAAGCATTATTAAGGATTCCGAAAGCCCTGCGGGTATTCGACCACACATCTTCTTCTCCCATGGTCCCATCTTTATCCGGATCCAGGTAATCATCACATGCGGTAAATATGGGAAGAAACATTCCCAACAGAATTAAGATTTTTATATTTTTCATATAGTTTTTTTTAATAGTTCTTACAATGTAAAAGGTGAAAAGTATAAAGTAAAAGGAGAAGTTTGAAGCAGGCTTTTACTTTTTACCTTTTACTTTATAATTTTACGGAGACACCGAATACAAAACTCCTTAGCAATGGGTATTCGGTAAAACCTGCGTTCGGTGCTTCCGGATCCCGGTTTTCACGTTCCGAGCTGATTGTCGCTACGTTATTTGCATTTACATATATTCTTACTTCGGACAGGAACGCTTTCCGGACAAGATCTTTCGGTAACGTATATCCAAGTTCGATGCTATTGATCCGGAAGAAATTGCCGGACTGTTTCCAGAAGTCGGAAGTCTGTGTATTATGTTTATCACTCAGGCTGAGTAATGGGTAGTTACCATTACTTCCTGCATGCTGCCAGCGGTTATCCCTGGCATATTCGGAGAATTGGGACGGAATAATGAATGAGCTGCTCAGGGCAGAACCTTTTCCGTAGCAGGAAAAGTCAAAGTCCCGGTAGGTCAGTCCGATGTTAATGCCGTAGATTATTTCCGGAAAATCATTTCCGATAGCTACTTTATCCAGTTGATTGATAATATCATCATCACCCGGATTCTGGTTAATGTACCTGATATCGCCTGGTTTCAGGTGAGTATAAACAGAGGAAGGAGCATTTATGATTTCTTCCCGGCTGTTGTAGATCCCATCAGAAGCAAACCCATATATTGTATTTATTGAATTACCTTTCCGGTACATCCAGCTATATTCGTAAGATGGTTCTTTCAGGTCAATGATCTTATTTTTTGCATACAAGAAATTACCACCCAGCATGAGTCCCACCTGTCCGAGTTGCTTGTGATACTGGAACGATGCTTCTATTCCCCGATTCTTTATTTTCCCTTCGCTTACGAACGGCAGTTCTATTCCGATCATGGAAGGAACATTATTTCCCTGCTCTACCATGATGTCTGTCCTTTTTTCATAGAAGAAATCAAGAGCAAGTCCCAGCTCGTTCCGGAATGTTTTGAAATCAATTCCTGCATTTGCTTTGTAAGACTTTTCCCAGGTAGCATCCGGACTAGCCAGTGCGCCTTCGTATGTTCCGGTACTTTCCGCATTCGGACTTCCGAATCCATAGCCGGAACCGGCATACCAGGATTGTCGGTAGGCAAAACGGTTTCCTAATGTTTTGTCATTTCCGTTTATACCTCCGGAAGCTCTTAGTTTCAGAAAATTAACAAATTCATTGTCTTTCAGGAAGTTTTCATTTGATAATATCCATCCCAGTCCCAGAGCAGGGAAGAAGCCATATCTGTTTCCACTGGCATAACTGTTTGATCCCTGGTAAGAAGCGGAGAGTTCCGCAAAGTATCGACTGTCATATCCGTAAAGGACCCTTCCGGCTACCCCCTGGTATTTATAATCGGGCACATCTCCTTTTTCACTTTCATTGATCCGGTTGAAGAATACCATTCCGTCTACCGAATGCTTATCAAAAGTACGGTGGTATTCCAGTCCGCTGAAGAAGTTCATCCTCCGGTAATAGGTGGAAGCACCTCCGCCTGCAGAGGTTCCTACGGTAGTGGTCATGGTATCGTCCGTACCATACTTGGTATAGCTGTCCGTCTCCGGATTGTAATCGTAGATGGCAAATTCTTTGTATTTGCCTTTGTAGGAAGTATTGTAGTTTTCAAAGTGATACATTAAATAAACTTTCAATCCTGAGGTAATGAACGACAAGTCTTTGGAAAGTCTGGCTTTAGCGGCTAATAATTTATTCTCATCCGTACGCATTCCCCGTTTTAGGATTCCCTGCGGGTTGTCGGGATAAACAGAAGTCCCTCCCAGGCTACCATCCTTGTTTACGACCGGAAATGCATTTGCCGGCGTATTAAGGATCAGGTCTATCAGGCTGCTGGAAGAAACGTTGGTATCACTATCCGAATCCATCCACGGCGACCGGTTATAATCGAAAGCAGCAAGCACATCTGCACTCATGAAGAATCCTTCGCCCAGGTCTACATCAATGTTCGAACGGAAGTTGTACCGTTCATAACTGTTCTGGTGCAGGCCGGTTACTCCCTTCGGAAGATCGAACAGACCATCCTGCTTGGTATAACTCACCATGGAGAAATACTGTGCGGTTTTGTTTCCTCCCCGTGCCGAGAAGTTATATTGCTGGCTGATCGAATGATTTCTCAAAAACTGGTCTCCGTAATTTTCATCCGGATAAATATAGTTTCTATCATAAGCTTCAGATGAATAAGCAGGTTTGTATACATCCGGATTATAAATGCCTACTCCTCCGTCGTTCACGGCTGCTTCATTGTATAAAGTGGTGTAATCATACGCATTCAGGGATTTTTTCCAGGTAACCGGTTTCTGTATACCCAGGCGGAAGTCTACTGTAATGGTATTCTTCATTTCCGCTCCCCGTTTGGTTTTAATAAGGATGACCCCGTTTGCTCCCCGCATACCGTATATGGCAAGAGCAGAAGCATCTTTCAGTACAGTGACACTTTCCACCTCATTAAAGTCGAGCAGATTTATGTTTGCTTCCACATCATCTACTAGTATCAGAGGAGTGGCACCGGCTACGGTTGCCTTTCCTCTGACATAGAATTCAAAGTTACGGGCACCGAACTTGTGTCCGCTGTCTTTAATAGAGTATAGTCCGGAAAGAGTTCCGTTCAGAGCCTCTTCCAGTGTGGTAACCGCATTTCTTTTTATCGTATTCGCTTCTATTTGGGAAACAGCAGAGGATAAAGTTTCTTCATCTATTTCCCCGTAACCGATGTTTATCCTTTCTTTGCTGATGGACACTACCTCCGTAGAATCGCTTTCCTGGGCGAAGCTGACAGCAGGCAGCACCGTAAAGCAAAGAAAGAACGACAGGATATTTATTTTTATATTCTTATTTAGTCTCATACGTTTCATGATATTTTGTGTGTAATGAACTTAAACAGATGATCATAGTTTGTTTCCTTTTATAGGTTTTACCATCCCGGATTCTGTTCCAGGTACTGGCTTTTGTATATTTCTTCATTAGGAATGGGGTATCGGTGCATATGAGATTTAAATATCCGGTCTTCATATTTATATACTTCGTATGTAAACCCGGTATCTTCTTTTCTTATCTGCATCGCATTGATTGGAGCATTAAAATATTTTTCTCCTTCATGCCAACTGATGACATCATACCAGCGATGTTCTTCGAAGCACAATTCAATGGCCCGTTCATTCTTGATCCGTTCCCGCATATCTTCTTTAGTTGAAGAAATATCGACAGGGATGGATACATGATTTACTCTTGCCCTTAGGGTGGTTAGTACATCTCTTACGGATAAGCCATCCAGGCTGCTCTCCGGTCCGCCTACTTCATTTTGAGCTTCGGCAAAGTTCAGTAAGATCTCTGCATAGCGAAAAACAATGTAATTCAGATAACAGGTAGTTTGTCGGTACCGCTGATGAGATTCTTTCCAGAATTTGGCAATCCCGTAACTGAACGGATTGGTATGCGTTTCTCCCCAGTCACGTCCGTTGATATAGAATTCCATATTCCTGTCATACCAGAAACGGTCATTATATAAGATAGTCATATGAAAACGGGGATCCCGGTTCTCATACGGATTATTTTTATCGTAATCGGATTTTGAATGGGTAATGGGATATCCGTTTTTATCTTCGTACATATCCACGAAATTCTGTGTGACGGCAGTTCCCATCCATCCGTTGTAACCTTGCGGTACAATGAAACGGACCAGGAAATTGGAGTTGTCCGTATGTCCCTGCTCAAAATTAATTGCCGGACGCGGACGGTTCATGATAATTTCATTACAGACCGGTTCAAAGAATAAGTTTACATAATCATTATATAATGCATATTTATTTAGGTCGATGACATCTTTAGCTGCTCTTGCGGCAGCTTTCCACTTATCAATATTTCCATCCGGGTTATTCAGCTTTCTTGCTGCAAAAAGAAGGGTTCTTGATTTCAGAGCTAGGGCTGCACCTTCTGTCGCTCTCCCGTTTTCGATATTGGAAATGGGTTTCAGTAAGCGTGCAGCTTCTTCGCAATCATTCACGATGAAGGCAATACAATCGTCATAGCTGTCCCGTGGTTTGTCCAACTGGTCATTATTTATATCCAGGGCTTTATCGATAATCGGAACACCTCCCCAACGTTTTACCAGCTCAAAATACAGGTATCCCCTCAGAAAGTATAATTCTCCCCGGATTCGGGTTTTCACTTCTTCTGACGGATAATTGGTTACCCTGTCCATATTATCAAGTGCCATGTTTACCTGTCTGATTCCGGAATACGTTTTCATCCAGAGTTCATTCAGTTCGAAAGTGATATTGGATTCTACGGAACTTCCGGCTTCTACGGTAGCCCCACTCCAGGCACCGTTGTTGAATACACTGGAACATGTATTAATTCCTAATCCTTCTGCTTCATCGGAGATCGCACAGTTAAGCGCATTCCACATTCTTCCGAGATGACAGGGCATGTAAGAATACGCATAGTCGGCATATTTCCGAAATTGTTCATAATCCGAAAATACCTTCTCAAAGTCAAGATCCTGCTCCGGTGTCTGTTCCAGCAGGTTTTCATTGAAGATATCCACGCAGGAAGTCATTCCTCCTGTCAGCAGGAGAAACATTGATATATAGATGATATTTTTTAGTTTCATAGTTGATTAAAAGTTTATGTTGATACCAAAGTTATATACACTCTGCTGTGGGTAAACTTCTCCATTCTCGGAAATATTTTCCGGGTCGAAATTATCTATGTAGGACCAGGTGTAAAGGTTACTTCCGCTGAGAGAGAGCCGTACCATATCAGAACCGATAAGCTGGGATATTTTCTTTGGGAGAGTATATCCTATCTGAATGGATTTCAGTCGCAGGTAATCCCCTTTTTTCAGGTGGAATGAGTTGGTATTCTTGTTACTGTGTTTGGTTACCATGTGCAGGGAAGGGTAACTGGCATTCGGATTATCCGGTGTCCAGTAGTCCTGGTGTACTTTAGATGCCTGTCCGCCTCCGGCTGCTCCTGCAAATTCATAGCCTGCATTTGAAGTAAAGAGTACGGAGGAGTGCATAGCTCCCTGAAACATAATAGAAGCATCGATTCCTTTCCAGGAAAATCCCGGTGTAAAGGAGAACATGATTTCCGGCACCTTAGAATATCCGATCGGGATAATGTCTTTATCATTGATTACATTATCGCTGTTATCATAATTCCGGTATTTTAAGTCTCCCGGAATAATCGGTCTGCCTAACGAGGATTGATCCGGAGAATTTGCGATTTCTTCATAATCCTGGAAGAAGCCTATTACTTCATACCCTCTGAATTGCCCGATTCTGTATCCCGCATATTTCTGGTAATCGGGAGTTTTTCCCGGGTCGTCATAATTGGTAATCTTATTGCGGGCAAAACTAAAATTTCCTTTCAGGAAGTATTCCACGTTCTGAATCTGGTTGCGGTGGGATAAATCTATTTCATATCCCCAGTTCTTCACTTCCCCTATGTTATATACGGGCGAAGGAATTCCACTGGTCTGCATAAGGGAGCGGGCTTTCATAAGGATATCTTTCCTTGATTCATGGAAATAATCGATACTGAATGTCAGGAGACTGTTCTTAAACAGGTAACCATCTACCCCGATATTTTTTTTCAGGGATGTTTCCCATGTCAGGTTCGGGTTCTGGCTTCTGAGTTCGGCAATACCGCCGGAATTGTAAGGATTGTTGGTGCCGAACATGTAATATTGTCCGTACCGTGTTTGTGAACTGTTATCGTTCGGAGACTGATAATACTGGTATAATCCCTGGTACAGGAACCGTTCGTTGCTACCGATTTTATCATTTCCGACCAATCCGAGCGAACCTCTGATCTTAAAATAAGGAAGTACCGGACGAATAAATTCCATAAAATCTTCTTCCGTCAGGATATAACCTAGGGAAAAAGCCGGAAATAATCCGAATCGATGGCCTTTGGCAAAGTTTTCGGAACCGTTATACCCGATGTTAAATTCACCCATATACTTACCGGCATATACATATTCTGCACGGCCGGCAAAACCCATCAGTACATTCGGAAGCGCGACATTTGAAAAGTCTTTCTGCTGGTTATAAACAGCAGTAAACTTCATGTCATGCAATCCGATTTCTTTGTTATAATTCAGCTTTAACTGTACTCCTTCTCTTCTGAAAGAACGGGAAGTCGTTTCTCCGGAATAAGCAAACGGTTCATTTTCCGTAATCTGGGAATACTGTTCCGTAATCGGTGAATAGAAATACGTATCGATCTGGTCGGTATAAGTCCTTTTGTTTCCGACATTGCTGGTGTAAGAAATAGAAAGGTCAAAGAATAATCCCGGTGTAATAAAGCTCAGGTCATTCCGTAACGTTCCGATCAGGTCATAATTATTTGTTTTAGTGTTTTCATAACCGGAATAGGCGATCTTTGAAATCGGGTTGGCACTTCCTTCCAGAGCGGAAAGGCTACCGTCCGGGTTAAAGATCGGATGAAGGTAAGGGGGCTTGGCAATAAGGGACTGCATCAGTCCGTTGACATTTGAAAATCCGTTCTGTTCCTGAACCATTCCACTCAGATTGGTAATGAATGTCTGGTATTTATTGATTTTGACATCCAGGTTGGAGCGGAAATTGAACCGGTTGTAGTAGGTATCCGGGTTATAATCTTTCTGCATGCTGGTATATTTGAAGATTCCTGCCTGTGATAAATATCCCATCGAAACAAAATATTTAACCGATTCTGTACCTCCGGAAACATTCACGTTATACTGTTGTTGGGGTGCGGAACTTTTTGTCATGGCTTTATACCAGACAATGTTCGGATACTTATAAGGATCGCTTCCTGTCCGAAAGCCTTCCAGCGCTTCATCCGATAATAGAGACGGAGCTTCTACCAGGGGATCTTTTCCATCATTGATATATGCTTGTTTCATTAATACCAACTGGTCATACGATCCGAGAAACTCAGGAACCTGTGTCGGTTTCTGTATCCCCCAATTGGCAGAAAAACTGATCCGTGGTTTCCCTACGGCTCCTCTTTTGGTAGTTACCAGGATAACACCATTTGCACCTCTTACTCCGTATACTGCTGTGGAAGAAGCGTCTTTCAGCACAGAGATACTTTCCACTTCATTCGGATCGATCTGAGAAAAACTTTCCCGTTCCATGCCATCTACAATGATAAGCGGGCTTGAATCTACCCAGGTCGATTGTCCACGGATATACATTTTAGCGGCATCCTCACCGGGACGTCCGGATTCCTGTACTGTTACAAGCCCGGCTACCTTTCCGGCAAGGGCATTATTCAGGTTGGCAACAGGCACATCGGTCAGCTCTTTACTTTTAACGGAAGAAATCGCACCGGTGACTGTCTGTTTTTTCTGAACACCATAGCCGACAACTACCACTTCTTCAAGTACCTGTTCGTTGTCATCCATTCTGACATCCAGCTTATCCATTCCGGCCTGTACGGTTATTTCCTTATTATCATATCTCAGGTAAGAAAAAGAAAGGATTTCTCCGGGGGTAACATCGATGGAGTAAGCTCCATCCATATCTGTCAGTGTACCACGGGTAGTTCCTTTGACGGAAACCGTGACACCGATCAGGGTTTCTCCTGTTTCATCAGTGACGATTCCACTGATATTCTGCCGGCTTCCCTGTGCATATAGCAGATTGCCTGTCAGAAACAGAAGCATGCATAAAAACAAAGGGGGTCTTAAAAGATTCTTCATATGTTCATGAGATTTTCAGTTATATTAATTCTATCTGTATTTCAGTTCGGACACATTATTTTCCCTTACCGCCAGGTTTATTCTTGCGGCATTTATCAGAATAATAGATAGTCAGGCCTGCCGGTATTGGCTACTGGCGGTTGTTTCATCCATTTACTTCCTGAAAATAGGATTTCTTCAGGTTAATAGAGCGTTTTGTTACCTTGTACATAGCTTTTATTCCCATCTTAAGGAACTGAGCCAGAGAGGTAGAGTGGCAGTCTGTGTATTGGAACGGTATTTTGCGATACATTCCAGCAGACTTTGATCCGTGTAGTATAATTCGTCAACCACATAAGTAGTTCCTGAAGGATTGTAGGGTTTGTTATAAGAACTTCCGTTCTTGTCAGGAGCCCATTCTGTTTCCACAAATTCCGTATGCGGATATTTATCCGGATAGAGAATATATGGTTTCCAGAATTCTACAGACTTCCATATGGAAGCACCCCACCTGTGTTCCCTTTTATATTCCGTTTCTGCGTAGTCATTTCCGTAGTATAGAGCTAGTGCTTTTAATATTCTGGCATAGAAAAGCATATTATAGCCATGGTAAGAAAAAGCATCCCTTCCCAGCAGATCTTCACTGGTACCATTCGGATACAGGTTGTTCGGGATATGGGCATCATATCCTACTTTAAAAGTGTTGATTAGTGATTCATCTTCCAGGACAAGTCCGTAATGCAGGATAAACTGAAGCCTGATGGTTTCCCAGTTATTTTTCCGTACACGGTCGGCCAGAGCCCTGTCTGCTCTTCTTCGGATCCATGTGTCAATTTTCTGACGGGAGGTTTCATCAATGCATTTTCTGATAATAGAATAACCTTCTATTCCCGGAGTATAAGCTGTTTCAGCAGGAGAATTCTCTGCAGCAGCACTGTTTATTTCTGCCCATGCCAGGTAGAATTCTTTTGCTTTATTCAAATGTTCCTGATTCTCGGTAAGCAAATAGGAGAGAGATAACGTGTACATTCTTGCCATATCGGCCTCTACTTTGGCTGTAGCCCCGTTTTCCGATAAAGAAGTGACAGGAGACGGAGACACATTGTCGCGGATAATTTTTGCAGCCAATAACCTTACATAGTTATTATAAGCATCTTTTCCAACAGAAGCGTCTTCGGAATCAATAGCCGTTTTCCACTTTATATAGTCCGCACGGGAGAGGACCAGATTAGGGAACATATCGTCTATTGTCTGTGATTTTGTTTCAGTGTGAAGTAATACGAAGAAAACACAACTGAAGAGTAAAGTTAAGTTAACATGTTTCATAGTTTACGTACTTAAAGGGTAAGTAATACGTTGCAAATGTACCAACATGTCATTCGGAAAACTACCTATATTATCCGTAAAGTATGCCTTTTTTTTCCATTCTATTAAATTTGGCAAATCTTTAAAACAAATGTAAGGATAATTTATTATATGTATATCTTATTTTTGTATTGAAAAACAAAAATTACTTCTTATGAAAAAAATTATTTTTCTCTTTGTGTCTGTTTTAATTTCAAATACTTATTATTTGTTTTCTCAGACTGATTTTTCCGCAGATTTTGATACATTTGACACTACTCCTTACGTTTTTCGTTTTGGAAACAATACAAATCCTGATTATTATCCAAGATGGCAATATTCTCATTTGGTAGTGGATAATCCGTTGATAAATGCTGACAACCCTTCTGAAAAGGTGTTGGAATATACTTCTCTGGAAGCCCGCTGGTATGGATTAAAAGTTCGTTTTTCCGCTCCTATGAATATTTCGGATATAGATACGATCCGTTTCCGGATTTATCAGCCGGAGAATATCATTGGTAAGGAGGTACATGCGGGTTACAGTACTGTACCTGCTACGTCACAGGAAATCCGTGTGAAGTTGCTGACTTACTTTAATACGATTATGGACCAGCGTGAAGATGACGGAGTCGTCCTGACCTTTAACGGTGCAGTACAGCCTTTTTTTACGACCGGGGAATGGGTAACCTATGAAGTGGTGGTGGATGAAAGCAAGTTTGCACAGGCTCACCTGAATTTACTCAAAAACGGGGTATTGGGTATTGCGATTATGCCTTCTTATAATGATGGGGTTACCCTGGCGTCCCGCTATACATGTTACATAGATAATATTGAAGTGAAAAAACATGTGGAGGAAACCTCTTTGTCAGAGGTGGAAGAAATACCTTTTGTGATTTCCTATGGCAACGGAAACCTGCTTGTTCGGTCGATGATGAACGGAGAGGCTGATATTAAGGTATATGACCTGAAAGGTTCTGTGGTGCAGGACTTCGGAAAAAATGAGCTGGCCGGTGGATTAAATCATTATCCGTTGGGAGTACCGGCAGGAATGTATGTGGCAAGTTTACAGATAGATGGGAAATATTTTAACCGAAAAATTCTTGTTGCCCCGGAAAAATAAAATGATCCGGTCGCTTTTAGCACTTGTGATTTTTTGAATATTTAAATTGTTAGATAAAAGGAAAGGAGTAGTACGGTTGATACGGATTACTCCTTTTTTATATGAAATCAGGAGATTGTTTTATAATAGATGTCTTCATTTTTTAATTAGAAAGGGACTGAGCGTGTTGCTTTGTGTAAAACCCTCCCTCTCCCCTCGAAGAAGATACTATGTAAATAATCAAATTTGTTTTGCTAAAAA
>JAJQEC010000057.1 GCA_021201815.1 Candidatus Azobacteroides sp.
CGCGCCCGGGTTAGTAAATTACTTAGTGAGTGATTCTCTCTCTCTCTCTCTCTAACATAATTCGGTTAACTTCCAAATTATCAGAAGAAAAACAAGAGAATTGAAGTGTATTTTTAAGAGAAAAACTCATACTATTTTTTAATTAATCCTTTTCTAAGAAACTTTTTCGTTATAAAACATGGATTACAATGGGGTTGCAAATTTATATAAAATTTTTAAAATAAATTGTGTAATTATTAGTTAAAAAAACAGGAGAAACGAATTAACGGAAAATATCCCCTTTAAAAAGAGGTTTTATTTGTAGGCAAAAATAAGTAAAGAAACCTCATAAATGATTTCGTATTACATGCATACAAAAAAAGGACACTAAATAATGTATGTCCTTTTATAATTTAAAATTGTTTTTTATTATTCCATATCTTCAATGATATTCAGCATTTTCTCTGTAGCTTTAATTGCCGCTTCTGTCTGGTCGGGATCAAGCCCGTTGGTTTTAAATTCTTTGCCTTTAAAATTCCAGGTAATAGTTGTTTGTACCAAAGCATCTGTTCGTCCACCCGGAGGAATGGTTACCACGTAATCCGTCAGGTTCGGACTGGCTTTACCCAGCCTGTTATATATTTTCCAGAGCGCTTTTGTAAATGCATTATACTGTCCGTCTCCAGCCGCAGTCACTTCATAAGTTTCTCCGTTTACTTCAAGCTTGACAGTAGCTGTAGGGCGTAATCCTTTGCTTACATGCAGGGCATAATCAAGCATTTTTATTTTTGCACTTTGTATATCCTGTTTTAATACATCAGAAATGATGTACGGGAGATCTTCCTGCGTAACGATCTGTTTTTTATCTCCTAACTCGATGATCCTGTCCGTTACTTTCCGCATGGCACTTTCATCCATTTCAATGCCAAGTGCTTCCAGGTTTTTCTGGATATTGGCTTTTCCGGACATTTTTCCTAATGCATATTCACGCATCCGACCGAAACGTTCGGGTAAAAGATCATTAAAATAAAGATTATTTTTCTTATCTCCGTCAGCATGGATACCTGCACATTGGGTAAATACATTTTCCCCGATAATAGGTTTATTGGCAGGAATCCGTATGCCGGAGAAAGTCTCTATTACCCTGCTGACCTTATTAATATTTTCTTCGGAGATATGGGTTTTTACTTTCAACTGATCATGTAATACAGCCAGTACACTGGAAAGGGGAGCGTTCCCTGCTCTTTCTCCAAGACCGTTAACGGTAGTATGGATGCCTTTTACTCCGGCTTCAACCGCCATGAGTACATTCGCTACGGCCAGATCATAATCGTTATGTGCATGAAAGTCGAAGTGAAGTTCCGGATAGCGCGTTGTCATTTGGGAACAGAAATCGGCAGTCTGCATGGGAGATAAGATACCCAGGGTATCCGGAAGCATAAAGCGTTTGATAGGCAACCCTTTCAGCTCTTCCATCATAAAGAAAACATAGTCAGGAGAATTTACCATCCCGTTTGACCAGTCTTCCAGGTAAATATTAACGGATATACCCATTTCCTGTGCCTTTTCGATAACGGTCAGGATGTCCTTTGTATGTTCCTCTGGTGTTTTCCGTAATTGTTCCGTTACGTGCTTAAGCGACCCTTTGCAAAGTAAATTCAGTACACGGCATCCTGCTTTCCGGGTCCATTGAAGAGATTCTTCTCCGTCAATAAACCCCAGGACTTCAATTTTTTCAATATGTCCTCTTTTCTCAGCCCATTCAGCTACCTTTCTGACAGCTTCGAATTCTCCGCTCGAAACCCGTGCGGAGGCGATTTCTATTCGATCTACATTCAGTTCTTCCAATAATAAACTGACCACACTGAGTTTTTCTTCTGTGGCAAATGAGACCCCGGAGGTTTGTTCTCCATCCCGGAGGGTCGTATCCATTATTTCGATAAACTTTTCCATGTTATTTCTTTCCATAAAGGTACAGGACTGATTCATACTGAAAATATGGTATGGAAGGTGTCTGACAAGAAGGCTGAAAATGTTGCTCCGAAAAGTAATCCATCGGATGCTGTTCTCAGATTGAAAACAAACTTAAGTTTTTTTCCCGGATAATTTGCCGGACACCTTTCCCTATTCCCTGTTATAAGCTTTTATTTACTGCTTTCCCAGGTTTCAATTAATGATTTGTTGCTTAATAAAAAGTCAATATCATCATATCCGTTCAGTAAACAGTTCTTTTTATATCCGTTTATTTCAAAACTTTCGGATTTACCGGAACTATTATTGGTAATAGTCTGTTTTTCCAGATCAATAGAAACTGTTGTCTGCGGGTCTTTTTCTATATCTGCGAATAACTCTGCAAGAAAGCCTTCGGAGACAATTACCGGAAGCACAAAGTTATTCAGGGCATTGTTTCTGAAAATATCCGCAAAGAAGCTGGAGATTACTACCCGGAACCCATATCCGGCAATTGCCCAGGCGGCATGTTCCCGGCTGCTTCCGCTACCGAAGTTTTTGCCGGCAACCAGTATCTCCGCATTTTTGTAAAGAGGATTATTCAATACAAAATTTGCCAGAGGCTTTCCCTCCTTGTCATAACGCCAGTCAGCAAAAAGATTATCACCGAATCCTTCTCGCGTAGTTGCTTTCAGAAAACGTGCAGGTATAATCTGGTCCGTATCCACATTCTCAATCGGAAGGGGGACGCAGGTGGATGTTAGTTTGTCAAATTTCATAACAATAAAATATGCTAATAAGTCAATGTGCCAATATGCCAATTAGTTGGCTCAATTATAAAGATGTTTTGGCAGTACTTATTATTCGATTAATAATTTTTTGTAATTCTTTTATTTTTAATAATAGATCTTCCCTGAAAGGATAATGGGAAGAATATTTACACAATAATAGCCAATATTCAGTTTCTTCTGCTTCTTTCGCTACAATTTTAAACTTATGAATGAAATCCGGCTTGCTTTCACAATTTTGTGCTTCCCGGATATTCGCACCAATAGAAGTTCCACACTTTAATAATTGCCGGGCAATAATGTATTTTTTATTTATTTCCAGTATTTCGGTAAACTCGATAATCTGTAAGGCAAACTCGAAACTCAAATCTAAAATCTTATTTCCTGTCTCCTTCATTTCCGAATTACTCTGGTCATTTCATTATTCCTTCCCCACATTGGCACATTGGCATATTATCACATTATAAACTTCTAGGATCCGTTATTTTTCCGGTAATTGCTGCTGCTGCTGCAACGAGAGGGCTGGCCAATAGAGTACGGGCTCCCGGTCCCTGCCGTCCTTCAAAGTTTCGGTTTGAAGTCGATACGGCGTATTTACCTGCTGGTACTTTATCTTCATTCATTGCCAGGCAAGCCGAACAACCGGGCTGGCGCAATACAAAACCTGCTTCATTCAGGATTTTATCCAGTCCTTCCTTACGGATTTGTTCTTCTACCTGCCAGGAACCCGGCACAAGCCATACGATGACATTGTCCGCTTTCTTCTTTCCTTTCACGAAGTCGGCAAATAAACGGAAATCTTCAATCCGTCCGTTTGTACAACTTCCCAAGAATACATAATCAATTGATTTTCCGATTAACTTTTCTCCCGGTTTGAATCCCATGTACTCCAGAGACTTTTCAAAAGAAATTCTTCCGGCTTCATCTATCTGGTCCAAAGTTGGAATCGAGTCGTTTATTGCCATCCCCATGCCCGGATTTGTTCCATAGGTAATCATTGGTTCTATTTCACTGGCGTTAAAAGTAATTTCCCTGTCAAATTTAGCACCTTCATCGGTTTTCAGGGTTTTCCAGTAAGCCAGTGCTTTGTCCCATTCTTCTCCTTTAGGAGCAAATTCACGGCCTTTCACATATTCGAAAGTTACTTCATCCGGTGCGATTAATCCTCCACGTGCACCCATTTCGATACTCAGGTTACAAAGTGTCATGCGCCCTTCCATAGAAAGGTTACGGATCGCTTCTCCCGCATATTCCACAAAATAACCGGTTGCTCCTCCGGTAGTCAGCTTTGAGATCATGTAAAGAGCCATATCTTTGGAAGTAACTCCCGGCTTCAATTCCCCTGTGAAATTGATACGCATTGTTTTCGGACGAGACTGTAAGATACATTGGGAGGCAAGTACCATTTCTACTTCACTGGTTCCGATTCCGAATGCAATGGAGCCGAAAGCACCATGCGTAGATGTATGGCTATCACCACAAACGATTGTCATCCCTGGCTGTGTTAATCCGTTTTCGGGACCTACTACATGGACTACTCCGTTTTTCTTATGTCCCAGTCCATATAAAGTAATTCCGAACTCTTCGCAATTTCTCGTAAGCGTATCTACCTGGAATTTCGATACAGGATCCTGAATCGGTTTGTCCTGATTTTCCGTAGGAATGTTATGGTCCGGAGTAGCCGTCGTCTTATCAGGACGAAAAACTTTCAGGCCTTTTTTTCTCAATCCGTCGAACGCCTGAGGACTGGTTACCTCATGACAAAAATGTCTGTCTATGTACAATTGGGTGGGACCGTCCTCTACCTTCGTAATGACATGGGCATCCCAGATCTTGTCAAATAATGTAGTCATAATAAGTTTAAAAATGAGTATATTTTATTATATAGAATTCGGAAACCGTTGAGTTCCGGATTCCTTATTTTACGAATTTATTGATTGCATCGATATAAGCTTCCACGGAAGCTGCTACAATATCGGTATTGGCTGAAAAACCATAGTAAATGCCGCCCTCATACTCAACCTGCATGTGGACTTTTCCTACATCGTCGCTGCCTTTTGTAATGGCCTGTATCAGGAATTCCTTCAATGTCATTTTCCGGCGGATAATTTGTTTTACCGCTTTGATAGCTGCATCTACAGGTCCGTTACCGGAAGCTGCTGCTTCGAATTTTTCTCCTGCAATATCCAGACCGATGCTAGCTACGGATTGGATACCTACACCTGCTGTTACCTGCAGGTAATCAAGTTTGATGCGGCTGTTGGAAACTCTTTCTTCTCCTACCAGCATCAATACATCATCGTCATTGATATCTTTTTTCTTGTCTGCCAGTTTCAGGAAAGCCTCATATACTTCATCCAGCTTTTCTTTTTCCAGTGCTACTCCCAATACGTCCAGCCGGTGTTTCAAAGCTGCACGTCCGCTACGAGCTGTCAAAACAATTGAATTTTCATCGATACCCACATCTTTCGGGTCCATGATTTCATAGCTTTCCCGGTTTTTCAATACACCATCCTGATGGATTCCGGAAGAATGAGCAAAAGCATTCCTGCCCACAATCGCTTTATTCGGCTGCACAGGCATATTCATCAGACTGGAAACCATCCGGCTTATACCATAAATCTTTTTCGTATTTATATTCGTGTCAATTCCCTTATCTCTATGACTTTTGAAGATCATGGCAACTTCTTCTAAGGATGTGTTACCCGCTCTTTCCCCGATTCCGTTAATTGTAACTTCCACCTGTCTGGCTCCGTTCAGTACTCCGCTTACCGTATTGGCAGTAGCCATGCCCAGGTCATTATGACAGTGAGTTGAAAGAATGGCTTTTTCTATTCCTTTCACATTTTCCATCAGGTATTTAATCTTTGCCCCGTACTGGTCCGGCAGGCAATAGCCTGTCGTATCAGGAATATTTACTACGGTGGCACCTGCTTTTATCACTGCTTCCACCACACGGGCCAGATATTCGTTATCGGTACGTCCGGCATCCTCTGCATAAAATTCTACATCCTCCACATATTTCTTTGCAAACTTAACACAGGCAATTGCCCTTTCAATAATATCTTCCCGATTGGAGTTAAATTTATATTTTATATGGTAATCAGAAGTTCCGATTCCTGTATGGATGCGTTTGCGTTTTGCATATTGCAGTGCCTCGGCTGCTACGGTAATGTCTTTTTCTACTGCACGGGTGAGCGCACAGATCGTTGGCCACGTAACCGCTTTCGATATTTCCACTACTGAGTTAAAATCTCCGGGACTTGATATCGGAAATCCCGCTTCAATGACATCTACTCCCAATTCTTCCAGTACTTTGGCAACCTGGATTTTTTCGATTGTATTCAACTGGCAGCCGGGTACTTGTTCGCCGTCCCTCAATGTCGTGTCAAAAATAAACAATCTCTCGGACATACTATTATTTTTTAATTATTGAATTCCATAAAAAAACCTTTCTCTTTTTTGAGAGAAAGGTTTCACACTATCTTGGTAAAAACTTCAGGCAAATTCACAAGCCTTTCTCTCTTCTTTTCTGTTCCGGAGAAGAATAATACTTAGGCTGAGAATAGATATGCTGAAATTTCTTTTCATTACTGGCTTTTGATTAAAAACGTTGCAAAGATAAATTCTTTTTATTAACCCTACAACTAATTTGTAAGTTTTTTTATTGAAAAAATATGAATCTCTAAGTTTAAAGTGTTTTTTACTTTTACTTTCTAAATTGAAAAAGAGAAAAACTGAACATGGTTTCCAATAATACAGAGGTTTTTCTATTTTCTTAAAGTTTTGTTATCAGATACTTATCTTTTGTATTTCTCCGGATGAAGATTCTTTATATGATGGTCGAGCATATTTTTGATAAACATTCGGATTTATTTTCTGATTTAAAAAACAAAAGAATCTTTTTTACATCCATATAGATTCTTTCAGTATTTCAGTAATGGAATGCGTACTTATAAAATAAACAGTACGAATTAAATGGTAGCCTGCCAGTAAGAAAGCACAAACATACGCAAGTTTTTTACTATGCAGAAAATTATTCAGGAATTCTTTTTTTGTGATTATTTCCACAGTCAGTAAGCCGGTTATAAAAATACATATTCCAACCGCTAACGGTCCGAATACATTATAAGAGATGCTTTTATGAATATCACCTTCATAAAAGGAAATAAAAGATTTTGTGATGCCACATCCCGGACAGGGAAGTCCGGTAATTAATTTGTGGGGACAAAAAGACTGTTTCTTTTCCAGGTCATCCCCCTGGTTTGTCAACATAATAAAATAGGGAAAGGCCAGTATAAAAAGAGCACAGGCCATTCCCATTATTTTATTTCTTAACAAATTATTCTTATTCTTCGTATAATTTGTTGATTTCACTTTGTGTAAAGAAAGCTGCTACAAGTGGAATAAAAAAACCGATAACTGCAAGAATCGTCGCATCCATAGGACTGGCTTTAGGGCCTACTTTTTCGGCAAGCACCGGATTCACGTCTTTTCCTATTAAATAATAGAAATAAGCAGTTACAGGAGTACATAAACCTGCCAAAATCGCAATGGGTTGACTGATAACCGGTCTTCCGGCTACTGCATTTAATACTTCGGAAGCTTTGATATTCCAATAAATCAGGTAAATACCACATGTCACTAAAGATAAGATAATTACCTTAATGGGGCTGTTGTTGAATACCGGAACCTGAGGATCGGTAAATTCAGTTGTTTCAATTGTTATAACAGAATATAAATTAAGAATTAATAAAAATAAAAATGGATCTCGCACTATTATATGGAAGGACAAAATATAAAAATATTGTAAAAAAACAATATTTATTTTAAAATTCGATTGTAAATTTTTATTCCGTCTTTGTAAGTATTTATTGAGATAGCAATAGGCAGGGGCTTTCTACCTGCCAGTTCCTGTATATCAAAAGAAATAATCCCTTTTTTCCGGTATGCTTCAAAATCATTAAAAGCATTATGTCTAATTTCTAATTTCAGTGTATCCGATAAAAGGGAATTGGTTGCAGGATCGTAGACCAGGGAAAGTGTATGGGTTTCCGTATTTCCGTAAATATAAAAATAAAAATTAATGTAATTCCCACTTATCCAGATGCTTTCTACTTCCAATGGATCATTTCCTACTTTCTCTTTATTTTCTTCTGTCAACAGCAGAATTCTCCCGGAGCTTACCCGTACTAAAGAATATACTTTAATCCAGGTGCTTTCTCCCTTGTTATTTTTCTTTTCTTCCACAATATCATATTGAATGGATACCCGGCAGTTATTAGTTAGTTGTGCTTCCATTGTTTCATTTAATGCAAGAGGATAAAGTATCTTTCCATCATCCAGCTCAAAGTAATAAGAATCATTTTTTTTATATGCAGTAGCCAGATCTACTCTAAATTTATATTTAGTACTATCATTCTCATCACTACATGCAAATAAAGAGAAAAGGAAAAAAAATAACAAACTATATAATGGAATTAGTCTTATATAATGCATATCAGATTAAAATTATATTTTTTAATTATAAAGCATTTTCAATCTGCTTCATTGATTCCTGAAAAAAAGTTCACACGTTTTTGTTTCTAAATATAGAGTGATAAGTTTAATTTGTTCATTTAATAATAAGCGCTTTGGATCATAGGAGCTAAACCTGGTTGTTTTTTTCCTTTTATTTTAATGAATTCGGAAACCAATCCTATCATGAATGTGTGAGAATAAAGTTCGGTTTTCAGATGGTTCAGGTTGCTGATATACATATCATACTGATAAGCTGTACGGATTGTAAAGCGGTTAAAAGGGATGTCGAATGAAAAAATACTTTTACAAATAAACAGGTTATGCCATGAACTGAAATGAATTATATTGTCATAATTTCCTAATCCGAAGATTTCATAATAGGATTGACCGTAACCCGGGGAGAATATGGCTCCTCCTACAGGAACAATAAACTGAAAACGTCCGGTAAAAGGTTGTTCCTTAATATTAAAATTATAAATTCCCATTCCGGAGGCTGCTACTCCTGTCCCTATTTTTGCCGCTACCGGATTATTTCCGTTCCGTAAATTATAAATGGCTCCTGCGGAAACATAAGTAAGGCCTCCTGCCAGGAGTTTTAGGTTTTTATTTACAGGGAAACGGTAATGATATCCCCAGTTCCAGTTGAGGAAAGCGCTATATTCTGTGGCATTGTCTGCCGGATTTTTGGTAGAAGAAAGAGAAAAATCTACTCGGTTCTGGATAGAAAGCCTGCCTTCTTTGTATTTAGACATACGGTTGCTTTCGGTCACAATCCGTATTTCCATTCCGGTATACCGCAGAGGAGAAAGATAGGTGTCGAGCATACTGGTAGCGCCGATTCCATACAATGTAGCACGATTGGTGGAAAATAGTTTTTCCTCCTGAGCCGGTAAGAGAAGGTAATGAAAAAGAAAAAAGAAGCTATAAATTATTTTTCTCATGGCTCTCGGTAATTTTCTCAGGTATCGTATCCATAATAGCAAATAGAGCGGCCATTGTTTCTGCCCGTAACATAGCTATCCTTGTTTCTTTGAAATTATTGATTCCTTTAAATAACGGAGAAGCTGCCAGATGCCTGCGGATGTGTAAAATGCCTCTTCGTTCATCCAGACGGCCGACGCTTTCTTTGACTACTTCTTTCAGACATTCCAGTTGAAAAACAGGGGACAATGGGAGTAGAGCCGTTCCGGTTTCCAGGAAATGTTTTATTTCCCTGAAAATCCACGGTCTCCCTATAGCAGCACGCCCAACCATAATTCCGTCAACTCCGTACCTGTCCAGTTTTTCTTTGGCTGTTTCTGCACTAGTAATATCCCCGTTTCCGATAATGGGAATATGCATCCGGGGATTGTTTTTTACTTCTCCTATCAATGTCCAGTCTGCTTCTCCTGTATACATCTGGTTGCGTGTTCGTCCATGAATAGCAAGAGCCGCAATGCCGCAATCCTGTAATGCTTCTGCCAGTTCCACAATGATTTTATTCTCATGATCCCATCCGAGCCGGGTTTTTACGGTAACCGGAACTTCTACTGCTTTCACCACTTCCCTGGTGATTTCCAGCATGAGCGGGATATTTCTTAACATTCCGGCACCGGCTCCCTTTCCGGCAACCTTTTTTACCGGACAACCGAAATTAAGGTCAATAATATCCGGATGAGAGGTTTCACAGATTTGGGCAGCCTCCCGCATGGCAGCCGGATCTTTTCCATATATCTGGATGACTACGGGACGTTCTTCGTCCGAAATAACCAGTTTTTCCTTTGTCTTATTTACATGCCGGATTAATGCATCGCTGGATACAAATTCCGTGTAAACCATATCCGCACCGAACTGTTTGCACATCAGCCTGAAAGCCTGGTCTGTCACATCTTCCATGGGTGCCAGAAGAACCGGATATTTTCCTAGATTCACATTACCGATCTTTATGCAGCCTGTCTTTTTTTCTTGTACGATTCACAAACAGTGGCGTATTTTTTATGTTCCTTTTTATTCATCCTTCTCTTTCTTTATTTCTGAAAATGATTCGGACTTATTCCATTCTTTCTCTATCCTGCTGATTCCTTCCGATGCATTCCGGAGTACTGCTTCCATATCAATCCCCTGCTTTTGTGCGCCATATATACATCCACAGTAACGTTGGCGATAGATAAAATACTCCCTGGATAATTCAATAGAGCGCTGGTATCCGCTGTTCTTTTTAAAATCCGAAGGCAGATACCTGACAGGATACTGTTCCTGAAGCTCAAGTCCGTATTCGTTAATTACCCTGCTGTTTTTCATAGGACTAAGTGTGAGGGTAGTTGTAAAATAATCACAGGCCAGTTCTACTGCTTTTCGGACTGCGTTTTCTAAGCGCATCCGGTAACAGATAAAACACCGTTTTCCTCCTTCCGGAGCCTCTTTTTCTTCTTCTGTATGTTCGAAAAATAATTCCGGCTCATATTCCCCTTCCAAAAACTCAATCCGGTAATTATTTTTCTTATTGAAATCCCGGACAAACTTCTTCTGCACGAGTGCCCTGTACCTGTATTCTTTTTCCGGATGAATATTCGGATTATAAAAATAAAGAATAAGATCGGCATATTGACTAAGTATTTCCAGTACGGTAGAACTACACGGGCCACAACAACCATGAATCAATAGTTTTGGTCGTAGCTTTTCTTTTTCCCACGTTTCCAGCATTGTTTTTAATACTGTATCGTAATTGATTTTTTGGGAAGCAGGAAGTCGGGGGATAATATTCTTCGCATCAATTAACATTCCATTCCTATAATTGCCGGAAAAAGATATATTTTTTAGGACAATTTCGTTATTGTTTTTAAATGAGATTTGTTTTTCCGGACATAAAGGACAAAATTAATTACTTTTGTTTTAAAAGACAATAATAATGGAAATAAGTTTTGAGGATTGGGGATTAATTGACTACGGAAGTGCCTGGAAAAAGCAGCAGGAGTTGTTTGAAAAGGCATTGAAAAAAAAAGCAGCCGGGGAAACAGTTTCGAATTGCATTATTTTCTGCGAACATCTTCCGGTTATAACCTTAGGCAGAAATGCCGACCCGTCCCATGTGCTATTTTCCGAAGAGCAACTCAGTAAAAAAAATATTTCTTTATATAAAACGGATCGGGGAGGGGAAGTTACCTACCATGGACCGGGGCAGGTAGTAGTATATCCGGTGATTGATCTGTCCGCCTTTGGGTTGGGATTAAAAAAATATATTTTTCTACTGGAAGAAATTGTTATTACTCTACTAAAGAAAAGGTACCGGTTAGAGGTTACCCATCTATCCGGTGCAGCAGGTGTATGGCTTGACCCTCATATTCCGGAACTTACCCGTAAAATATGTGCTGTTGGTGTGAGGGCCAGCCGGTATGTGACCATGCATGGAATCGCATTGAATGTAAATACGGACCTTTCTCCTTTTTCTTTCATTCATCCTTGTGGATTTACAGATAAAGGAATAACTTCTATCGAAAAAGAATTGGAAGAGGAACAGGATCTCCAACAGTGTAAAATATGGCTTCAGGAAGAATTCAAAAGTGTATTTGCCGAAAGAAAGTGCTAATTACTTTGGCGGAGTGAAATAGGAAGAAGGTAATCACCCGGTCTCTTCCCTTCCCAGAAGGGAAGTACCTTTTGACTTCGTCAAAAGGGGAAGGGTTAACCCACAGTTAAAACAACCCGGAAATTATCCGGAGGTTTTTAATTTTCTTTTCGGGTTTTCCCAGCCACGGAGTAGCGTCATATTACTAGCCGTGGCACCTCCGCCCACAGGAAATAAGAAGAGATGAAAGCTAAGGTAACCCATCTGCTTTTGATCAAACCCCACCCCTTTGGCGAAGCCAAAGGTACTCCCCTTCTCCGAGGGGAGAATGGTAGGATACTTAATCCTCAGGAAGTACGGAAAACAATTTTTCGTGTTGGAAAGCATAACGGGATGATTAATCCGGTAATGGGAAGAAACAGATGGGGCAATGTCATGTAAACGACCGGCCCATGTTATATAAACGACCGCTCCTTTTTATCGTTCCACCAAGGTGAGGCGATCGTCCGACCAAGGTGGAACGATCGCCTCACCTTGGTGGAACGATCGTTTAACCTTGGTTGGACGATGAAATGAGAAATAGATGCAGGATATTTCCATACATACACAGAGGAGAGGTCTGTCAAAGGGTTGCCAGAAGCCTTTCCCACCTGGCATATACGTGGAAACAGCACCCTGTATGCAAGGATATAAAGATACTGCTTTTTCAGCCCGAAGTCAAGCTTTTCTCTTATTTTTTTAAGGCATGTTAAAAGTAAGAGAAAGATAAGAGCAGGAGTCGAACAAAATAGGACGGAGGAAAATAGTGTGGGTAAAAACAAAAAGGAGAAGTTTTGTATTGCTTCTCCTTTTTGTTATTTATCGTCAGTGTTTTATGACAAACCTTTTTTAGGATTTATTCTTATTATTCCTGCTTGTTCTCCCGTTTTTTCAGAAGCTTCTTATTTTTTAAATGTTGAAGGATATAGCCTATTATTCCCAGTAAGAAAACAGCAAGAGAAATATAGGCAATTGCTTCTGTGGTTTTTACCGAAGACGGATAGAAGGTAAATTCAATCGTATATTCTCCGGCGGGAACTAATAATGCCCTGAGTACATAATCTGCACGTACGATAGGAATTTCTTTTTCATCAATGGTCGCTTTCCAGCCCGGATAATAGATGTCGGAAAATACAGCGAGTTCCTCTTTTTTTGCATTCACTTGAAATACAAGTCTGTTAGGTGCATATTCTACTAATGTAATCGACGAAAGACTGTCTTTCGGAGCGATACGGTTCTTTCCCAGCTCCTTTTCAAATTGTTTATCAATCACAGCCGTTGTTAAAGCATCAAAAGAATCCAACGCAGCCATTTCTTCATCCGCATTGTTTACCCATTTAATTTCATCCACAAACCACGCATTTCCATGTGCGCCCGGATTCTGCATGGCAATAGGTTGCTGGCTTTCCTGATCGGGAACAATGAAATATTTCGTATTCAACATGTTGAACACTTCAATATTTCCTTTCTGAAGCTGATTATTAATTAAATCCTGATAACGACGTAATTTCCCTGCATGATATCCACCGACTGATTTATGACGGTACGATGTTGTTGCGTCATCAAAGGGAGCTACCGTCTGGTTAAATACCCGGTAGTAAAGGGATTTATCCTGTTCGATCATTTTGTCAGCCACTGTTTCCGGAAAAGGGTTTATTACCTGTCTTTTTGCTACGAAGTCCTCACTACTTAAGTAACGTTTATCTACAGAGGCAAGGTCAAGGAAAGTAATGACAGTAAGGGAAACAATCAATACAACAGAAGAAACTTTTTTCTTTGCATACAATTCCAGGCACAATATTCCCAGAAGGATAACCGCGAAACTTCGCCACGCGTCACTGGTAAATAGATTCCTTCTGATTTCCTCTAAATTAGTGAGAAAAGCACTGAACTGGACATCTGCTTCTGCTCGGGGGAGGAAGTGTTCTTTTTCCATATTACTAAGGAAACCGAAAAATAAATTCGGAACCACAGCAAACAGAAAAGCCACTCCGGCAGTAAGAGCAGCACTTATCATAAAGCCTTTTCTATGCTCTTTAATAATTTCCGGTTTTTCAATAATTTGCTTTAATGCCAGAATAGCCAGTAACGGAATGGTAAATTCTACAATTACCAGAATGGAAGACACTGCCCGGAATTTATTATACATGGGGAAATAGTCGATAAAGAAGTCTGTGAATGGCATAAAATTTTTCCCCCAGGAAAGAAGAATTGCCAGAAGAGAGACAACCAGTAATCCCCATTTCAGGTTTCCTTTTACAATGAAAAGTCCGAGAATAAACAGAAATAATACGAACGCACCCACATAGACAGGGCCGGATGTCCCAGGCTGATTTCCCCAGTATTGATTCATCTGGGCAATTGTCTGCCTGAATTGCGGCTGTGCACTTTCCATTGCTTTTTCGTTATTTCCCAGGTAACCGGAAGCGCCTCCTTTTACATTCGGTACCAGCAGACTCCATGTTTCCCCGATTCCATAACTCCAGTTTACAATGTAATCTCTTTCCAGTCCGTTACCTGTCTGCACTTCTTTGTTATGAGACAATTCTGTTTTTCCCCTCATTGTTTCTTTGCTATATTCATACGTATGGTAGAGGGTAGAAATATTCATTCCTACCGCCACCAGTACTGCCGCAAAAAAATAAACACTGGCTTTCAGATATCCGGCTATCTGCTTATTTTTAACTGCATCTATCAGGTAAACAATCAAGAATGTCAGAATGACAAATAAGAAATAATAAGACATCTGAACATGGTTGGAAATAATCTGCAGAGCCAGGAAGAAAGTTGTTACCAGCGCCCCCAGCCAATACTTTTTCCTGTAATAAATCAATATAATTCCACCTATCGTAGGCGGGATGTATGCCAGGGTAATAAACTTCCATATATGTCCGGCCTTAATAAGAATAAGGAAATAAGAAGAGAAAGTATACAGGATAGCTCCCATAACTGCTAGGCTTGTTCTTACTTTGAGAGCTTTCAGTAAAATAAAAAATCCCAGCAGCATGATGAATAATAAACCGGCAGGAGAAGGAAGATAAAGCGAATAGAATTTTTCTACTTTTCTGATAAATGCCGTGGAATCGTAACTGGGTGAGATCTGATAGGTAGGCATCCCTCCGAACAGGGAATTGGTCCACCGGCTTCGTTCTCCGGTTTGCTCGTAGAAATCTTTGATCTCTTTGCTGTTGGCAATCCCTTGCTGGGTATCGTGTTGGAAGAGTACTTTTCCTTCAAAAATCTCAGGGGTAAAGTACCCAAGGGAAATAACAGCAAAAAGGGCCAGAACAGCCACATAGGGGATCAGTTTTTTCCAGGATTCTTTATTCATTCTATAAAATATTTTGATGTATTTAAATTATATGTATCGGTTAAACAAACTATTGAGAGGTGATCATTCAAATAAGTTTACGGCAAAGATAAAAAATTATTTCTTTTCCTATTTTTTATGCCTGTAATCTATCCTGTTTTTTGATTATGAGCCTGATGTGTTTTTTCTGCCTAGACTTTTTAGTTGCGTATGGTGTATTTTTATATTGATAAGGGATATGAAATATAAAAAATAACTTTTCTATTTTTTAGTGAAAAGATAAAAGGGGAGAGGATAATCATAATTCATTTATATTCAGATATTTTTATACATAATGATGTATTATTGCTGTAATCCGGATTTTATTTTGATGTGTTTTTTTGTAAAAAAGAATAGAAAGTGGAATCAAAGAAAAGTATAGTTTTGTTCTATACGTTTAATCTTAATACCAAATATAAACCAATGAGAAAACCAATCATTTTATTTCTTTTTTTATCTTTTGTTTCTTTTTTTAGTGTGCATGCACAGGAGAATGTTGCTTTAAACAAGCCGATTGAGGCCTCCACTGTAGAAGGAAATAACAGGGCTTCAAATGCTAATGACGGAAACAGTACGACTACCCGTTGGGAAAGTGTTCATGGACTTGATGATCAATGGATTGAGATAGATCTGGAAAGTGTATATGAACTGCTCAGCATGAAAATCGTTTGGGAAGGGGCTTCCGCTAAGGAATATGAAATTCAGGTTTCCGGTGATAGGATTAACTGGGAAAAGATTGCTGATAAAACCAGTACTTCCGGAGCCCGGACAGATGAATTTACTTTTTCTATCAAAGAAGTAACAGGGGTAAGATATGCACGTCTGAATCTTTTCACCCGGACGACCGGGTATGGTTTTTCTATTTATGAATGGGAAATTTATGGAATTGAAGAGGATGTGGTTGCTATTCCTTCAGAACTGGAAATATATCCTAAAAATGTAGTATTACAAGCGGAAATTCCCGAAGAATTTACTATTTTATCATTGAATAACAGCTTGATTCAGTATAATGAACAGGATGCGATTTTTGAGCAGATAGCTATTTCAGGAGGAAAAACAGCTTCCTGGACAAAGCAAACTAAATTAGGTCAGTCATTGCGTTATCATTATGAAGAAGGAGACGGAGTCCTTGCAGATGGCAATCCTTCCGCAAGAATGATGGTTCGTTCTCAGGCCTGGACACATATTATTTTACAGGAACAAAGTGATAAGCCCCTGGTAGATCCTGTTGATTTTCTGGCATCGGTCAAACTCTGGGTAGATTACATCAGAACGTATTGTCCCAATCCGAATGCCCGTATTGTCCTTACTCTCAACTGGCCTTATAATAATTCTGCGGATTATGCCGGAGAGGTAATGGAATTATATAAGAACTATAAAGCAGTGCAGAATGAATTAGGAGTGTCTATCTGTCCGGTTGGAAATGCGTATGAACTGATCCGGACACTGGACGGAGAAGGGGCTATGCAGGCGTTATATTCAGATAACCGCCATCCTACTCTGCTGGCTTCTTATCTGTCAGCCTGTACGGTATATGCTCACATGTTTAATGAATCTCCTGTAGGACTATTTGCTCCTGCCAGCTTTTCTGCTGCGGAGGCATTACGCATACAGGAACATGCCTGGAATGCGCATGTGGCACATGCTGACCCTATCAATGACCATGAGGGAAAAGTAATTTTTAGTTGTTCTCTACTGGACCAGTTTAATCGTTCCATGGAGATAGAAGGAAATGTGAACTGGACAGTGAATGAGGGTGGAAGTATTCAGGATGGTGTTTTTATTACGGATGGAACAACAGGACAGTTTACGATAACAGCAGAACACAACGGAATATATGCAACTACTATTCTACAAGTAGTAGAAGGCATAGAACCTTATGTAGATGAATATTATGTGGAATTACAGGATGGTGGTACTTATCAGCAGGATTTCGATGAAATCGGAACAGAAGCGGATGCTACTCTTCCCTTGGGATGGAAGATTGAAAAAAGGTTGGATAGCCCCCGTACCTTAGGTTCTTACATCGTGGCTGCTCAGCAAACAGAAAAACGGGGAGGTGTAAATATTGCCAGTAATGATCCGAATGGGATTTATAACTTTGGAGCAGGAGATGCTGCAACAGCTACGGACCGTGCTATCGGAGGAATGTCTACCAGCATTTCCGGTGGTACCCGTTGTGTAAATATTTACCTGAAGATAAAGAATACCGGGGAAAGTGAAATGAATCGTTTTGATATAACCTATAATGTGGAAAAATATCGGAAAGGTTCTAATAACGCTGGTTTTGTCATGCAGATGTATTACTCTTTGGATGGAGAAAACTGGGTTTCTGCCGGAGAGAATTTCCGGACATTTTTTGAGGCAGATACTGAAACGGGAGGATATGCTGTTGTACCGGGAGATACCCGCTATGTAAATGCCACATTGAACCAAAGTGTACAAAGAGGAAAAGATCTTTATCTGGCATGGAATTATTCGGTGGCATCCGGTACGGATTGTGCTACAGCTCAGGCGCTGGGGCTGGACGATGTGTCAATCACTGCCGGGTATGAGGAAATTCTTGATTATGCGGTTATAAATACTGCTGAAGTGTACAGTGAAGATTTTGACGGGATCGGTACAGAGGCTGTCACTACATTACCCCTGGGATGGCGGATCGAAAAAAGGCTGGATGCTCCCCGTGTACTAGGCTCTTTCCATTCGGCAGGAGATGTTACCGAACAAAGGGCAGGAAATGGAATGTCTTCCACTGCAACGAATGGTATCTATAATTTCGGTGCCGGTGATGCCGCTACTTCAACAGATCGTGCGATCGGTGGTGTTTCTACAGGGATTGCCGGTACAAAGGGGATAAACATTTATCTGAAAGTGAAAAATACCGGTGATACAGCGATTGAAAGCCTGGATATAGAATATGATGTAGAAAAATACCGGCAAGGGAATAATGCTTCCGATTTTATTATGCAAATGTATTATTCGGCAGATGGAATTAACTGGACTTCTGCAGGAGAGACGTTTAAAAATGTATTTACCAGAGATACTCAGACCGCTGGATATGACTTGGCTCCGGGGGCTTATCAGCATATAGAATCAACTTTACTTCAAGGAATAGAAAAAGGAGAAGCGTTATATTTAGCCTGGAATTATTCGGTGGCTTCCGGAACAGAATGTGCAGGCTCTCAGGCACTGGGACTGGATAATGTAAAAATAACAGCAAATGGAATTATTGCTACCTATGCCGGAGCTGAAACATTGGATAAAGTGCAGGTAACATATTCCGGTAATAACCTGGAAGTAAAAGGAGAGAATGTGGAAAGCGTAAGTCTGTATACTATAAATGGATTCCGGATTCTTTCTTTTTACGGTGAAGGAGTAAGAAATCTCACAGAGCTTCCGGCAGGTGTGTACCTTGTGAAAGTTGAAGGAAAAGACGGAACAAATACGATGACTAAGATAATGCGGTAGGTAGTGTTGATTGAGTGTGTGGATAAGAAGAAGGTTGCCTGTATCCAGGCAACCTCTTTTGTTTTCATATTTCAGGTGATAAGATATTTTTTTATCTTACCATAACAGAATAATATTCTGTATTTCCATTACTTACTATCCTAACTCTGTAAATACCCGGTTTTGCTTTTTGGGTGAAATGCCTGTCGGAAGTAATATCCTGATATATAATCTGTCCTGTAACCGTATACAATGTAATCTCTGACCTGTCCTGAGAGGAATTAATAATGATTTCACCATTGGCAGAATATACATTGGCTGCTTGCACTTTATTTTCGGATACCTTACTTGTTGCTCTCAGTATAGTCGTATTCGTGTCAATGATAATATCATCGAAGTAAGCTGTAAAATTTCCATTGTCGCTCGGGTGGTCATAAGCAATCAGGATACCTGTGATTATATCTCCGAGTAATTCTCCCTGACCGAAAGTACAGGTGAATTGTTCCCAGCCATTGCCCGGTGTTCCTCTTCCATTTCCCGGATGCATACCATTTCCTGTCTGGTCTGTATATTGGCTTAGGTCCCTTAATGTTTTTCCGGATGCGAACGTCAGGTCTACCGATGCATATCTCCCCAGCTCATTGGCAGTATATTTCCAGAAATTCAGTTGCATATTTTCTGTTACCGGGATTTTTGTTTCTGCTATTTTATAATAATAAATGGAAGTTTGGGAAGAAGACGGATTCCCTGAAAACTTCACGGCATAATCCCCGCTTTTATTTATATCAGTCTGCAGGATGGTACATTCTTCATTGTTTACATACTCATGGGCAAGTTTCTGTGGCTGATAGAAACAGGGGTCCACCGGAAGGATAATTTCATAATCCGGACCTTCTCCTTCGCCTTTGGAGCTTCCGTTTTTATTAATAGTAGATAATTTGCTTTCAAAACTATTTCGGTAATACACTGGTCCTTCTGAGTAAGGAATCGGTATTTCCGCAGAATAAGATACTTCGTTTCTAAGCATTTTAGCTGCATAACCTGCTAAACGCATATAGTAGTCGCTTGATACCCATATCCCGTCTCTTGAGAAAGTTTCGAAGTATTGATCCACCGGGATATCGAAATAGTCTACCGCTCCTTTTATAAAATTGGTGCTTTCTTCGAATTCATCCAGCATGGCATAATATACTCCATTCAGATCCAATGATTTTGCATTTTGTATCTGGGTCCAGAAAAATTCCCCGCCCTTGCGGAATGTCTGGGAAAGTTCCATGTTATCGTTTAGCCAGTTTGCACTGCCGGCAAATACAACAGGAAGATAATCTACTCCGTTCGCTTCACAATAAGCCTTATCAGGAATCATATATTCTTCCTTATACTTATTAGCATCGTCTATATTTCCGTATACTCCGATTGTCCAGGGAGAGATACAGTCCAGTTGTGTATAGACATTTACAAAGCCATTTCCGGGATTTGTCCGCCAGTCGCGGGGAGTACCACCGATTACATAACAACCTCTGAAGCGGAAAAAGTCGATCAGGGCCGCACATTGTTCGGAAGTTGCCATTTCATATCCTACTCCCCACATTTCTACCACCGGTTTGCCGTTTACCGTAGCATAATTCGGAGAAGAAGTTAGGGAACGGATTTGTTCGATTTCATATACCCAGTCTTTTTTCATTCTTTCCAGGATGCTTTCATCTGTTCCGTTCAGGTCATAGCAAATATAGAATAACCGGCCGGTTGCCTCACAAGCATCTTTCACATTCGTAAGATGAGACTTTTCCGAAAGCGTGATGGACTTTCCGATTGGTCCTACGAAACGTTGGACTGCTACGCCATCCATATCGGCTTTTTGCAGCCATTCCATGTGTTTATTTATGATAACCGCATCTTTCGCATTGTATAATCCTGTTCTTCTCCCATTTCCCAGTTGTCCAAGGTTGGTAGGATATAAATTGCTATCATCGAATTCCGAAAGATCAGGAAAACTGGAAACATCTATTCCGCCATGGAGATGAAAACCGGTTCCCGGAACATGCCCGTACGACCAGTGTACCCAGTCCGAATCATTGGGCCCGGCTTCCTGCCATATCTGGTAACCGGTAAATGATTTTCCCTTAAACTGGTTACTACTCAGGTTTTTTTGTTCCGGAATCTGTTCCCTGTCGGGATCAAAATATCCTTTCATAATCCTGATTTCTCTGATATAATTATCCGAGTCCCCATGTCCCAGTCGGAAATCACTTTCTCCGGGCATGGTACCTGAAAATTCTCCGTCTGTGATGGTAATGATAGTAGTAGCCCAACCCTGTGAATTATTTTTCTGAAAATCCGCACCCTGGTAATTATTTCCTGCCGCGTTATAATTAAACCATATAGAATTGTTATTATTATCCCAATAAGTAATGGCTACAAGTAGGTTCCTTTCAGATGCGGGTATGGCTGATTTACCACATTGGATATACATAAATTTTCCCTGAGGAATTTTACGACATGTAATACCGTTTATGGTTGCTGTTTCCGTGTATTCTTCTCCGTTTCCGGTAATGAGTGTGGCATTTTCACTTGTCCCGTTTTCAAAATTGATCCATGCTGCCGGAGAAGGAAGGTTCAAATCTGCATGCAATGAAAAGCATACTCCTGCTAATAAAAACAAAAGGGGAATAATTTTCCTCATAACTTAAAGTTTTTAATGGTGAAATAAAATAATCAGATAAAATGTACGTTTCTTTTTTATCAAATGTATGTACCCGGTTATTAATAAATAATTAATTATATATTAAAAAAATAATTATTTAAGATAGGAAGAGTGTACTTGTTGGGTTGAAGGCTTAGTCAGGAGATATTTTATTATTTCCTTTCTTTGGTATTTCGAATATTAGAAGTTTAAAGCAGATATATTCTTAATATTCAAAAATTATATTTATAAAGAGATATATAATGTTGTTATTC
>JAJQEC010000002.1 GCA_021201815.1 Candidatus Azobacteroides sp.
AAACAAATTTGATTATTTACATAGTATCTTCTTCGAGGGGAGAGGGGGTGCGCAGTTCATCTTTGAGAAATGAAAGGCTGAAGGTATGGAAATACAAGGCTGATGTTATATGAATAACAAGTTAATGTCATATAAACAACAGGCTGATGTCGTATAAATAACAAGGTAATGTCGTACAAATACAAGGGCGATGTTATCGTTCAACGTGGGTTGAGCGTTCGTTTAACGTAGGTTGGGCGTTCGTCTCTCGTAGGTTGAACGAACGTTTGACGTAGGTTGGTCGATGAAATATTAAGTGAAAGAAAAATAATTTTCTGCAAAGGCAGGCAGCGAATATCTTAAAGAGTTTAATAAAGAGCGCCAGAGACTTTTTAACGCACGGTACACCGGTTTAATGATATGCTGTTTGCAGGATATAAAGATACTGCTTTTTTAGAGAAAAGGCAAAATTTTTGTCGTTTTTTTCAAGGAACCTGCCACTCTCCCCTTCTGCGAAGGAAAGTACCTTTTTGCAGGCAAAAAGGGGAAGAGTTAACCCACGGATGAAAAAGCAAAAGGGTTATCCAGCTACTTTCCCAGAAACCCCACCCCTTTTGGCGAAGCCAAAAGGTACTCCCCTTCGCAGAAGGGGAGAGTGGGTACCCGGGTATATACAAAGCCTGTTTCCTATTAATTATAATCGTATATAAAACTTCCGGTCTGATAATACTCCACCAGCCTGTTTTTCAGATAAAATTTCAACTGTGCATTTACTTCTTCCACCCGTGCCTGTAGCAACCGGTTGGAACTTGTAGACAGTTCTACGGCGCTGATTAACCCTTCCTGATATTTCCGCTGGTTTACCTGATGGGCAATTTCCATTGCTTCTGTCTGTTTCTTTGCCTGATAATAAGCGTCCACCTAGCCGTTCATATCGGTAACTGCTTGTTCGATCTCACTATATATACCGCGAAGTGTTTCGTCTTTTTCATTCTGAGCAATAATAAGCTGTTGTTTACTCCGTTTTACACCGGCTATTTTCGAGAAACCACTGAATATCGGAACAGATAGGGTAAAACCCACATAATATCCCCGTTTGTTCTTAAACTGTTCACTGAATCCGATATATTGCGAACCATCCATAAAGCGCGAAAAGTTCGTCGACCAGCCGCCCTCCATAGATAATACGGGAAACAGATTGCCTTTTGCTACTTTATAGGAAAGTTCCTGCACCTTCAGTCCGGAATTTGCGGCCAGTGCTTTCGGTAAAAAAGTAACGGATTGTTCATAAATGTTCCTAGAAGTTTCCTGTGATTTAACAATTGGCTCTTCATTCATAAAAGCAGATACTTTTAATTCTTCATCAATCGGAAAAAACATTTTTTCTTTTAATTGAATAATGCTTATCTGCAGCATATTTTCCTGTTGGGTAAGGATATACTGGTCGGCAGCTTCTTTTGCCCGTAATTCAGCCACGTCCGGAAGTCCTTTCATTCCCAGTTCCTCCATCCGAACCACCTGTTTCAGGTTGTCCTGGCTTTCTTTTAACTGTTCACCCGCCAGAATTACCAGTTCCTGATAATACAATGTGTTGAAAAAAGCTTCCATGGTAGAAAAAGCAATTTCATCTTTTACCTGCTGCAACTGGTGTTTTCCCATCAACTGGCTCATCTTATTCATTTTTAACCGGGTAATACCTGCCAACCCGTCAAAAAGAGTTACGTAGGAATAAGCACTATAATCATTCCTGAAAGAATTTATATCCGTGTAGGTATTTGTCTCAGCATCCAGACCGCGTCCGAAATTTACATTTATACTGGTAGATACCTGGACAGAAGGTAATAATTGCCCGATTGCTTCCCGGTAGTTTTGTTTATAAATTTCATTCTGTGCTTCCTGTTTGTTTCTCAAAGGACTGTTTTCTACGGCATACCGGATACATTCTTCCAATGTCCATGTTTTTTCCTGTGCATGGAGAAGGGAAACTGTTAAAAAGAAGAGGATAAAATATGTTGCTTTCATTATTGTCTTTTTTATCTGTTTTGTAACCATAACCATGCCAAAGACAATAAGTAATTATTAAATAGACAATTAAAGGAAACACCGATAAGAAGAATTGTAAAATAATTTTACAGGAAAGAATAGTTTTTTTACATGTATTTATATTATTCCGCAATTAAAAATAAACTTGATGTAATAAACCCGCTGAATTAATTATTTTTGCATACACAGTTGATTTTCCGGAATGAAAAAGATGACCATGCTGTTTTATATTCTCTGCGGATTGATCGGGATAATTTTCCTTATCTTTATTACCGGATTATTCCTTCCTTCGGAAAGGATAATAAGCCGGAAAGGGCACTTTGAAGTATCTCCTGAGATATTATATAGGATTGTTACCGATAACACTGACTGGCAGTACCGCAGTGATCTGAAAAATCTTATCCTTATCAGATCGTATGGGGAAACGGAGGTATGGGAGGAAGTGACAAAAAATGGTTCTGTCATTCATTTTAAGACAAGGGAAAAACGCCCTTTTTCCTTTTATTCGTTCGATATGCGGTCAAATATATTTACCGGTTACTGGACAGGAGAGTTTGATCCCGACGGGAAAGGAGGTACTATTTTTACAGCAACGGAATATCTCACGATCAGTAATCCGTTTATAAAAATTCTTGCTCTTTTATTTTTTGATCCGGGTAAGTTTATGGATGTTTATCAGGAGGATCTGCAAAGAAAGGTGAAAAGTATGCGGTAGAGATGTAAACCGGATTTATTTTTTGGTCCTGCTCTTTTTTATAATCGGCTTTATAACCGTGGGTTAACCCTTCCCCTTTTCCGGAAGAAAAGGTACTTCCCTTCGGAGAAGGGAAGAGTTGCACTGTTTACTTTTTTTGTTATTTGGCAAGATAGCCACCATCTACCGGATAGTAAGCACCGTTACAGAAAGAGGCACGGTCACTGCTGAGCCATAGTACCAGGTCAACAATTTCCTCTACTTTTCCCAGTCTTCCCATCGGATGCTTTTCTACTAGGAAATCATATTCTTTTTTATCTGTCATCAGGTCATGGGTAAGATGCGTGTCTACGAAACCCGGACCTACTGCGTTGGCGCGTATTCCCTTGTTTCCGTATTCCAATGCTACATTTTTCGTTAATCCTACTACTCCATGCTTTGCAGCTACATATCCGCAGGAACCTGCAAATCCGACCTGTCCAAGAATAGAGGACATATTTACAATTACTCCACCTCCGCTTTTCAGCATTTCGGGAATTTCATAATGCATGCAGTAAAAAACGCTGGAAAGGTTTACCGCAATAATCTGGTCCCATTTGTCGACCGGATAATCTCCGATCAGGGCATTGGCACCACCGATACCGGCATTATTAAAAGCAATATTCAACCTTCCGTATTTCCGAATCGTTTCCTGTACCAGATTTTCACATTCTTCCGGTTTGGAAACATCACTTTTTACAAAATAAGCATCTCCACCTGCCTGTCGGATTGCTTCTACTGTTTTTTGTCCGCCATCTTCGGAAATATCCGAGACAACTACTTTGGCTCCTTTTTTTGCGTATAACTCTGACATTGCCTGTCCGAATCCGGAGCCACCGCCAGTTACAATTGCTACTTTATCTGTAAACATAGTTATTTCTTTTTAAATTATATGTTATTTATGTATTGTCAGGAAAGGGAGAAAGGAATATTATTTCCTTATTTCTTCCGTTTCCTTATAATATTTTTGTCAAACCGCCAAGACGCTATGAGACAGAAATCAGGGTTTGGGATTCCGGTAGTCTTCCCGGTAATTGATAACGTCGAGAACGATTTGTCCGTGGGTCGGTTCGCCGGGATGTGTTTTCTTACTTACTACTTCTTCCCAGGCTTCCGCTGCATTTGCCAACGAATATACCGATTTAATGTTGAAAATAATTTTATCTGCTTCAATCATTCTGGTAATATGCTTCATATCTTCCAAATTGGGTTTAACCAACATGGTCGTTGCTTTTACACCATACTTCCGGGCTTCTTCTTCCATCACAGGTCCTACTGTGGTAACCAGTATTCCTCCTTTTTTAAGGACGGAATAGGATTTTTTCTGTGTCTCCCCTCCTACCAGATCAAACACGATATCTACATCTTTTACAATCTCCGTGAAGTCTGTTTTATGGTAATCAATAGCCACATCTGCTCCGATTATTTTCAGGAATTCAATGTCATCTGTAGAAGCGGTTCCGTATACGTATGCTCCGTTATCTTTAGCAATCTGTACGGCAAAGGCTCCCACTGCTCCGGCAGCTCCCTGTATCAGGACTTTCTTTCCTCCTCCCAGCTTTCCATGAGTAAATAATCCCTGCCAGGCAGTCAATCCGACATGAGGAACGGTTGCTGCTTCTTCAAAAGAGATATTCCGCGGCTTTTTAATAAGCATATTTTCATCAACTGCCAGATGACTGGCGTATGTTCCACCATTGGTTTTGAAATAGACTTCATCCCCTTCTTTGAAAGAAGTAACCTTCTCTCCGGTTTTTTCTACTATTCCGGCAAAATCATATCCGGGTATCCAGGGAAAATCGACCGGCATCTGGTCTTTCTTTTTTCCGGAAGTTATTTTTATTTCCAGGTGATTTACTGTGGTAGCATGGTTTCTTACCAATACCTGATTTTCTTTTATCTCCGGCACCGGGACATCGGTTTCAAATTTCAATACTTCCGGGCCGCCGTACGCGTAAATTCTTATTGCATTCATCGGATTTTTTTTATAATTAAAGGTCATGAACCAGGAGACAGAATAAAAGATAGATTAAATAAATAGCCCTCTTTTTAATACTTATTGCCTGGTGTCTTCCTTTGACTGTTTAGTTATTGTTTTTTGTATAAACAATTAATAGAAAAACTAGTTTCCTATCCGTTCCTTACGATTAGGGTTAATTTGTTTTTTTACAGATATTTTACCATAAGAAATTTAAGCTAAAACTTCTGTTTTTCAATTCAATAAGCTATTGGAGTATGACCTATTATTCTTCCTAAACCTTTTTACTACCCTTTTGTTATTATAAGACAAGTGTATATTTTTTATGTACACATTACATATATAACAAGAATTTATATATAAAAGCTCTTCCAGAAAGAGCCGGAGATAATCAATTATAGAATTAATAAACTATTAAAAACAAATCATTATGTCTGATTGTGTAAAACCAGCTCCGAATTATTCGGAAGATGAACACTTAAGTGTGGGAACAAGAGAATATCTGAAAGTATTAAATGCAAGCAACACTCCGGTAGAATCTCTTCCGCCGGCTGAAGCCCGTAAAGTACTGGAGAATACACAGTCTTCCGTACAGGTAGATGTATCCGGAATTACGGAAGAATATAAAACAATCGAATTCTGCGGTCACTCTATCAAAATTGTGATTGTACGTCCGGAAGGGTTAACTGAAAAAGGTCCTGCTTTTATCTTTATCCATGGTGGCGGATGGGTATTGGGAGATTATCCTACTCATAAACGTCTGGTAAGGGATGTCGTAGTAGAATCCGGTTATACAGCGGTTTTTGTAGAGTACACGCGTTCTCCGGAAGCTAAATTTCCGACCGCTCTTAATGAATGTTATGCCGTAACAAAATGGGTAGCAGAGAACGGGAACGAGATTAATGTAGACGGAAGCAGAATCGCCGTAGTAGGAAACAGTGCCGGTGGTAATATGACGATTGGTACGTGTATGAAAGCAAAAGAAAACAATGGTCCTAAAATCAAATGTCAGGTGCTGATGTGGCCTTATAGTGATGCCGGTGTAGATAGTGATTCGTATGTAGAATACGGAAAAGAACGATTCCTCACAAAAACTCTTATGGAATGGATGCGGGATAATTATCTGTCTAACAAAGAAGAGTGGGATAATATTTATGTTTCTCCTGCCCGTGCTACAAAAGAACAATTACAGGGATTACCTCCTACCTTGATCGAAGTCGCTGAAAACGATATCCTGAGAGATAAAGGAGAAGAATTAGGACGTCATCTTGACGAAGCCGGAGTATTTGTGACAACCATCCGTTTCAACGGAGTAACTCATGACTGGGGTTTACTGAACGGTTTTGCCGAAATTTCACCGGTAAAAAGTTTGGCGATGTTTACAGCAGCTATGTTAAAAAATTACCTGAAATAAAGTTTTTAACAAAGCGCGATAATGTAACCGGGAAAGACGCAGATAAACGTTATGAAACGTTCTTCTGCGTCTTTTTTGTCTTTACAGGTTTCCTTATTTTTTTCTCTTTGCACTTAAACGGATCTGATGATTATACACCAGACAGGCTGTAAGGAAATAAACACCTACCTGTAACCACAAGAGAAAATACTCTTTACTTACTTCATTGAGATTGGCGCCCATGGTATTAATCCGGATATATCCCTGAATTCCGTGGGTAGAAGGAAAAAGATAACTGATAACCTTCCAAAACGCCGGTATATTGCTTTGTGGCCACGAAATTCCGGACAAGAATAATAGCGGTAATGTCAGAAAAAGCAGGAATAAAAAGGCACTTTCCATGTGCCGGATTACGACCGAAAAGGTCATGGATAAAAATATCGTGGATAACAGGAACGGAATGATAAAAACAAATAATGTTCCCGGACTTCCGATATGAGGCAGGTTAAAAATACGGGGTGCAACTCCGACCACATAAAAGGCAAGGAATAGATATATCGTAAAGTAACAGAGGGCTTTTCCTAACACAATACGCAAGGTTCCATGATACCGTTTATTGATCGGAATCAGGTCCCGGTATTTTCCTTCTTCCCAATAGACACCGGCAAGCATATTAATTCCCAGCATCAGGGTTTGATAAAGGATCAGAATAAATACGGCCGGCAGAAGGAAACTGGCAAATCCTCCTCCGGAATTAAATAAAGGTACTCCTACATAAGGCAACGGATTGACGGTAGCCCTGGCCTGCGCATCGTCCATTCCTCCGCTGACAAGGTTTTCATACATGATCTCAGCCCCTATTTCTTTTGAAATCATGGTTACCGGAGCCAGCACATTCCTATAATAAAGAAAGCTGCTCATATCAAAATATCCGGAAATAAAGGTTTGCCGGCCTTCATTGATATTCCGGTCAAAATCACCGGATATAAGGACAATACCATGTGCTTTATGGCGAAAAAAAAGATCTTTTGCTTCTTCCAGGGAATGGCATTTATAAGCCACATTCAATTCGGGAGCTGCATTCAAGGCACGGATAAAACGACGGCTTTGGGATCCATGGGATAAATCGACTACCGCAATGGGGATTTTGTGTAATGCTTCATTGTGATAGATCACTCCATATAATACCGGATATAGTAACGTGGCAACAAAGAAAATCAGGATCACTCCCGGTTCCCGGAAGATATACAGGAATTCCTGCCGCCAGATATAGAATAAGTCCAACAGGCGTTTCAAAAATTCGTATTTAATATGTTTCTTTTTCTCCCCCATTCTTTTTACTTTTTGGGATAATTCTCAAAGATTAGTGCTTTTTTCAACCGCAACATTACTATAAACGGCAATAACATAAACGATAATAAAAAGAGATACGAATGCCAGTAATAATAGATCGGAGCACCGGCCAATGCACTATTTTCATAAATTCTGAAAAAATGCTGCATAGGAAAAAAAAGTGTCAGGGACTGAATACCCGGCGGCATTTGTTCTACCGGAAAGGTAAACCCGGAAAAGCTGACGCCCAGAATTCCGAAAACCGCAGAAAAACTAAGCGCGTTCCGTAAGACAGGCAGTAGACCGATTAGAAAGATTCCGATCGCCTGAGTTGCCAGCACAAATAAAACAGAGGCAGCAATCATAAGGGAAATATTTGTATGTAGCGGAAAGCCGAGCATCCTGAAAAGAATTACATTCTGGAAGATCACCAATGTGGTAAAGGTAAATGTATAAGGAAATAATTTACCGGCTACCGATGCAAAAACGGATCTTCCTCCTGTTGCCAGCCATTCCCTTCCGGTTCCTTCTTTAAGTTCTATTCCGATGGCAAATACAGTAATCAGCAGAATCATCAGTTGCAGAATTCCCGGCATAAGTACGTTAGAAAGGTAAACGGAATAATTGGTATACGGGTTTCCGATCAGATGGCTGTCCAGCACAATAGGCTGTAATTGTCCCATCAATTCCTCAGCGGTCTTTCCTTTTGCCAGTCCTGTTTTTAATCCGACAGAAGCGGAAGTTAAAGCCGACATGGTAGAAAGGTCCCGGTAAAGCAGTGCACCCGGTATAAAGAAGGCATTGTTATAATAAAAAGTCAGTTCGGGTTGTCTTCCCGCCTGCAGGTCGGATTCCATATCTAACGGGATAATTACAAAGGCATATATATTCCCTTTTCTCATTTCCCGTTGAGCTTCATCGAAATTATCCGCATACATGGTAACATTTACCATCTGCATGGTGTTGAGCTGGCGGATAAAGGTACGGGAAGTAGTAGTATTGTCATTATCAATTACAGCAATCGGTAATTTCTGTGGCAGCCCTTCGGAGAACATAGTAATAAAAAAGATATAAGCAAACAACGGAATGGCAATCATCGTAACCAGATAGATACGACGAGAGACAATCCGGTTCAATTCCCGGGAAATCACGGCCAGTAATCCGACTTTATTTTCTGTGCTCATCAACTATATATAGGTTATAAACCGAATATCGTATGGTTACAATTCGGCACGAATGCTCATTCCCGGACGCAATCCTTCTACTTCAGCAACAGGACGTGCTTTTACTTCGAAGCTTTTCAGGTCAAAGTCGCCCGATACTTTAGTAGCTTTCCAGGTCGCATAACTACCTAATGCCTTGATATTAGTTACCCTGAGTTCGATCTCCCGGTTACCAAGAGCAGGAACAATTGCCTTAAAAGTATTTCCCATTCTTATATTTGTCAGCATGTCTTCGCGAACATTGAATATTACCCAGATATCAGAAATATCCAGGACATTCATGATGGGCGAACCGGTACCGACTAATTCTCCTTTATTAGGAAATATATCCGAAATTGTACCGGAGATCGGAGAAAGCAAAACGGTTTCCTGTAAATAAGCCTCTACTTCATCCACAGCCCCCTGTGCCTGGTTTATCAATGCTCCGGAAGCTTCTTTATCTTCCCGTTGAGCTCCTTCCACCGCCAGGTCATATTGTGCTTTGGCTGCATTTGCCATTGCCGTGGCTGCTTTCCAAGAAGCTTCTGCTTCATCTCTTTTCTGCAAAGGGACCACTCCTTTATCGTACAGGTTTTGTACCCGGGTAAAGGTCTTTGCGTTGATTTCCGCAGCAGCCTCCGCACTTTTCCATTGCTGGTAAGCCGCATCTATCTGCTGCCTTCGGGCACCCCGGTTGGCTTTATCGTTTTGTGCTTCCGCAGCCTGTTCCGCGGCAGTTGCCTGTTTTAGTTTCGCTTCTACTTCCGGACTGCTGATCCGTACAAGCGTATCCCCCGCCCTAACCGTATCTCCTTCCTGCACATAGAAATCAAGAATACGTCCCGGGACTTTCCCGGAGATGCGTATTTCCGTTGCATCTACTTCCCCCTGCCACATCAGCGGCTCAGGCTTCAGTACAAAAATACCGATGATAGAAACAATCAGGATAACAGCGACCAACGTTATTAAAGCGGTAATCAAAGATCTGTTACTTTTACTTCTTACTGACATAGCTTTTTTTGTTAGATTCAAGAATCAGGAGTCAAGAGTCAAGATATTATATTATTGACTGGAAAATCCTGATCCTCAGTTTTTAATTTTTAGGTCTAAAGGCATTCCATTACCTTTATTATGTGATTTATTAAAGTCAAAATTTTATTATCTGAATGATGGAAATTCATTTTTATTATTTGACCTTTTTTCTTATTCCTGGAATTTTAGTTTTTATCTTTTCCTTTTTACTTTTTCACCTCTACAAGGTTCCACTTACCTTTCGCATGTTCAGGCGGTTCAGTCGCAATTCGACCAGCGCATCCGCCTCGTCGGAAGTTGCGGAAAACCAGGTAGTATATGCCTCCAGCACATCCGTCAGAGGTACCAACCCTTCCTCAAAAGATAAGGTTGCATACCGCATATTCTCTTCCGCTTCGGCAACATTACTTTGCGTGGCTTCTACTTTCTTTTTAGCTTCTTCGATCCGGAAAGCAGCCTGGTTGTATTGCAGTTCTATTTTCTCCCGTGTATCGTCCAGTTTTAATTCAGCAATTACCCGCTGGCTTCTGGCCGACTGTATTTTCTGTTTCTGTTCCCCCCAGTGCAGGACAGGTACTTTCATTACCACTCCAACTGTCCAACTGCCTGCAAATTTCTTTTCAAAACCATTATGGAAATCCGGGTTAGTATAAAGATAACTGGCTGTCAGTCCTATCTGTGGAAGGTAATCCGCAAAGGCCAGCTTTTCCTTTGTTTCCGATAATTCGATAGATTTAGAGAGGCTGCGAAGTTCTGCCCGATTTGAGAAAGTGGTATTTAATGTAATATGATCATTCATATCCGGTAACGTACCCTTATCAGTGATATCGTCGACAAGCTCGATATCTGTCTGCATAGGATAACCGATCATCTGGCATAGTTGCATTTTAGCAAGGTTCAATCCGTTTCTGGCTTTTATAAGATTGAGGTTTACTTCATTAAGTTTCACTTTTACTTTCAGGATATCTGCCCGTGTCGCCATCCCTTCGTCATAAGAAGCCTGTATATTCTGTTCCAGTTGAAGCAGGAGTTTCTGATATTCTTCAGCGGTCCGTACTTTATATTCTACCGAAATCACGGTCCAGTAAGCTTTTTCAGTATCATAAATCACTTCCGACCGTTCCAGGTCTTCCTGATTTTTAGCTACGTCAATACCAATCTGCGCCATGCGGTTGGCATAACGGATTTTTCCTCCTGTATAAATCGGCTGTACCAGAGAGACTGCTCCTACAAAAATATTCCGGTTGTCTAACGTCAGTTCCTCTTTGGGAATAGTGGTATAATCTTTCCACTGTATCTTTTCAGGATTTTTGGAGGGATCGAAAGGGACTCCGTTTACATCCAGTGGCACCTGTTGTCCGTTGATCTCTGTCCAGCTATTATTGATCTGATCCGGCCTGAATCCGAAAGAACCGTCGGAAAGCATGGTTCCGATCGGTAAAAGTTTATCTTCCGCCAACAAGTTTATATCATCGCTCAGGCGTAAATACGCCAATGTAGCATCTATTTTAGGGAAATAAGCAGTTTTGGCTTCCCCCTTTGTATGTTCTGCTACTTTCACTTCCTCTTTTTTAATCTGTAAATCCCGGCTTCTTTCCAGAGCCAGATTCAGACAATCCTGAAGAGAAAGGGTTACTGTCTGAGCTAGTAGATTCCCCGTGAAAAAAGCGATGTAACTTACAAGAAAAAGTTTCTTCATAGAGCTGTAATTTATATTAACAAAGTAAAAAAAGAATAGGATGCTTTCCGAAAAGAAAAATTTCTTTATCGTTGGAATTCGCGGAAGAACTTGTTATCCGTCGCTCCTGATAAAAAAGTCTGGAAATCATCTCTATTTTCATATATTCGACGTCTCCGGCATTCGTTTTTTAAAGAATGTTTACAAAACTTAAATGGAAAAATATACCGTTTATTTTGTATATCGGAAAATTTCTATTCCAGATTTTCAAATATTTTCTTCAACACGTTTCTGCAGGCCAGAATTTCTTCTTCCGATATCTGTGCCAGTGTTTTTTCTACCACCTTATTAATAATGCCGGAAGCTTTTTTTTCCAGTTCACTTCCTTTTTTTGTGAGATAGATTAAATTCGCCCGCTTATCTTTTTCGTCCTGCACCCGCGTTACAAGTCCCTGTTTTTCCAGGTTATGGATAAGGCGGGTCATGCTGGGTTTATCACGCATGGTGAGATCCGATAAGGTTTGCTGTGTAACTTTGTCTTTTTGCCACAATGTAGTGAGAACCGTCCACTGTTCAACAGTTATTCCTAACTGCTACTGGCGAAACTGGTTCAATAGATACCGGTTAATAACCGTTGAAATCTTTCCGTTCAGAATACGGAAAAGCTCTTCCTGGTTAATCTTTTTATTCTGTTTCATAATGCAGATTAGTTGCATAAACAACTTTGTAAAAGTATAGCTATTTTTCTTTCTAAGCTATTGATTTGCGTAAAAAATTATTTAAACAAAGTTAAAGGAATGAATATAAAGATGTTGGAGGGTTATTAACCGGTGTCCAACCCTACCCCTTTTCCTGCGGAAAAGGTACTTCCCTTCTCCGAAGGGAAGAGTCCCGGGCATCTTATCCACTCTCCCCTCGAAGAAGGGGAGTCCCTTTTGGCTTTGCCAAAAGGGGTGGGGTTTGATCAAAAGCAGTAAGGATACCGAAATCCTAAAAAAGAAACAAAGCTTCTCAAAAAGCAGTTGAATTTCCGAAACACTTATATTCTTCTGAGAAAACTTTTATTCTGATTATCAAGAAAAAGAAAAGTTGGCTTAACGCCCTGCTAAACCTTTTTACAAGAAAAGTGTTTTAAAGAAAGATTTAAAAATAATGAAATTTCTTTCCCGAAAAACACATAATTATTAAATCTGGTAAAAATTCTCCAGACATGCTGGAAAAGCCATAGATTTAAATTATCTTTGTATTAGAAAATAATACGTTATTTGTTGGCAAGTAAGGCATTTCTGAAAAAAGCATACAAAAATAAAAGTTTGGCATATTTTTTGATATATACCATTAGCGAGCAAATATAACGAATTGATTTTGCCGTTAAAAAAAGGAATAAACTTATGAACAGACATTTTTCACCGAAAGTAAGAGAGGTTATATCTTACAGTCGAGAAGAAGCAGAAAGATTACAAAACAATTATATTGGCCCGGAACATCTCTTTTTAGGAATATTGAGGGATGGAGAAGGTAAGGCTGTGGAAACCCTGGTAGCTATGGGGGTGAATTTGTATGACCTGAAAACCTCGATTGAAAATAAAATATCAAACCATCAATCTCAGAACGAAGAAATTGTTATCACAAAATATACGAACAAAATCCTGAAGATGAGTATGCTGGAATCCCGCCTGCACAAGTGTGAGGTGGTAGATACGGAACATGTGATTCTTGCTCTTCTGAAAGATGAGTCGAATGTGATTGCAGAGATACTGGCAACCGAAGGAGTTCATTATCAGAATTACAATGAAATCCTGCAAAATCTTCCATTTGATAATGAGGAAAATAATCCGGATCTGAATATGGGAAGTGGTTTTACGGATGACGATGATGAAGAAGACGAAAATTTCTCCGGAAAAGGAGAACAGTCCGGTTCGGCAAAAGCAGGAAAAGCAACTACGAAAAGTGGAAATGATACCCCTGTGCTGGATAATTTCGGATTCGACATGACGAAAGCTGCCGAAGAAGGAAGACTGGATCCCATCGTAGGAAGGGAAAAGGAAATTGAACGTCTGGCGCAGATATTAAGCCGCCGTAAGAAAAACAACCCGATCCTTATCGGAGAACCCGGTGTGGGTAAATCCGCGATTGTGGAGGGATTGGCGATCCGCATCAATGAGAAAAAAGTTTCGCGTGTGTTATTTGACAAAAGAGTAGTCACGCTGGATATGGCATCCATCGTTGCCGGCACAAAATACCGCGGACAATTCGAAGAAAGGATCAAAGCCATCCTGAATGAGTTATCCAAAAATCCGAATATTATCTTATTCATTGATGAAATTCAAACAATTATAGGGGCAGGTGGAGCAGCCGGTTCACTGGATGCGGCGAATATGTTGAAACCAGCGCTGGCACGTGGAGAGATCCAATGTATCGGTGCCACTACACTGGATGAATACAGGAAGAACATTGAAAAGGACGGAGCATTGGAAAGACGTTTCCAGAAGGTAATGGTAGATCCTACCACTCCGGAGGAAACCCTGCAGATCCTGAAAAATATAAAAAGCGGATATGAAGATCATCACAATGTCTTTTATACTCCGGAAGCGCTGGAGGCATGTGTCAAATTGACAGATCGTTATATCAGTGACCGTAACTTCCCGGATAAGGCAATCGATGCATTGGATGAAGCCGGTTCAAGGGTACATATTTCAAATATTGTAGTTCCTAAACATATCGAAGATCTGGAAAACCTCATCGCCGAAACAAAAGAGGAAAAGATGAAGGCTGTAAAGTCCCAGAACTTCGAGGTAGCAGCTAACTTCCGCGATAAGGAAAAAGAATATATCAATGAGTTGGAAACAGCTCAGAAACGTTGGGAAGAAGAGCTTCAACAGAACCGCCAGGTGGTAGATGAACCTCAGGTGGAAGAAGTGGTGGCTATGATGTCCGGCGTACCGGTACAACGGATAGCGCAGGCGGAAATGGAACGCTTGTTGTCTATGAAAGATATCCTGAAAGGAAAAGTAATCGGACAGGATGATGCGGTAGATAAGATTATTCGCTCTATCCAACGAAACCGTGTCGGATTGAAAGATCCGAACAAACCGATCGGTTCGTTCATGTTTCTGGGACCCACCGGTGTGGGAAAAACCCATCTGGCTAAAAAGCTGGCGGAATTCTTATTCGACACCAGCGATGCGTTGATCCGGATTGATATGAGTGAGTACATGGAAAAATTCACCGTATCCCGTCTGATCGGAGCGCCTCCAGGATATGTAGGCTACGAAGAAGGCGGACAGTTGACCGAACGGGTCAGAAGGAAACCTTATTCCGTGGTCTTACTGGATGAGATCGAAAAAGCTCACCCGGATGTATTCAACCTGTTACTTCAGGTATTGGATGAAGGACATTTGACGGATAGTTTAGGCCGTAAGGTGGATTTCAAGAATACAGTTATTATTATGACTTCCAATATCGGAATACGCCAGTTGAAAGATTTCGGAAAAGGAGTTGGGTTCAGTACTCCGAATAATGCGGAGGAAAAAGAGTTCTCCCGTGGCGTAATTCAGAAAGCATTGAAACGTGCGTTTTCTCCTGAATTCCTGAACCGTGTGGATGATATCGTAACATTTGATCAGTTGGATAAGGAAGCAATCTTCCAAATCATCGATCTGGAACTGAACGATTTCCATAAACGGTTACAAACGATCGGTTACAAGATAGAACTGACTCAGGAAGCGAAAGAGTTTCTGGCTGAAAAAGGATATGACATCCAGTTCGGAGCCCGTCCGTTGAAAAGAGCGGTACAGAAATACCTGGAAGATGAAATGGCTGAAATGATTATTAAAGCTTCGATTTCCGAAGGGGATACCATCATCGTAGACCTGGATAAGGAAAACCAGAAAATTGTAATGTCCGTAGATAAAAAAGAATCGGCGGAGAATCTCTCTCAGTCGTAACAGATAACCGGATTACTTAATATATAAGAAAGCCTGCTGAATTTTTCAGCAGGCTTTCTTATTTTGTCACCGCAAAGACATTCATAAGAAGCGATTTTTAAAGAAGAAATAACGATATTTGCAAAAGAGCTTTCCTATAAAAAACATCAGGTATGAAAGTCAAGAATACAAAAGTACCGGAAGATAGTTTGACCAGCAGGTATACACCGGCAGATTACGTCGACTGTTTCACTACGGAAGTTTGTAATCAACTTCCCGTCACTCCTGATGAAATGATAATCCGTTTTTGGACACATCATCCGGCATGGGTTACTTTTTTATTCAAATTGCGCAATAAGTTAATAAAGCTGGTGGGTCTTAAAGAAGAGGAAAAAGATCAAGAAGCTTTTATCTCCCACATCCGGGAAGGGAAAAGTTCCGGAGGGATGTTGGTCACAGATAAATCGGAAAATGAAACAGTTATGTGTCTCGATGCGACACACCTGAAAGCTTACCTTTCCGTGTATCTCCGGAAAAAAGATAATCAAACAAACTTCCTCTCCGTAATTACTGTTGTCCATATAAAAAATAGACAGGGGAAAATTTATTTTACAGCGATTGCCCCTTTTCATAGGATTATTGTTAAAAGGACAATAAAATATATTATAAATAGTTTTTATCTTAAAAGTAAAAAAAGATAACATTAAAAAATATTTTCAGGAAAAAGCGTGCTGCTTTCCTGAATGATATAAATAGATTATCCGAAAATGAAAAAGAAAAAAAAGAAGAAGCAAGCAACGGTTATGGATATTATTAAAGCCAGCCGGAAAAAAAGCCGGGAAGAGGAAATTACGAACCATACCAAACCGGTAAATTATGCAAAGATTATCCCTTCTAAAAAATTGTATAACCGCAAAAGAAACAAACCGGAGATTTCAGGAGATTTCTGAAAAAGAAATTTTATTCATTCCTACTATTTAATTATGAAAAAAGTGATGCATAAAGAATTTAAAGAAATAAGAGATTTATATGGCATTGGAGAAGAAAATTACGGAGTGCCGGAAAAAGAAATTGCGGAAGCAGAAGAAAAATTATCCGTCAGGCTGCCTCAGGTATTGAAAGATTATTACCTTCAATTAGGAGGGCATGAAGCCATAAATCAGACACAGGATAGCCTGTTGCTCCCATCGCAACTGTATTTTTCAGAAGACGGTCACCTGATATTTTATGCTGAAAATCAGGCCGTAGCGGTTTGGGGTATAAAAAAGGCTGATCTTACTCAGGAAAATCCGCCTGTTTATATGACTTATGATGAAGAGGAATGGACGGATGATAATAATTTATACGATTTCTTTGTGGCTGCGGCCTATTTGCAATCAATTTTCGCATTTCCGTTTAATGCGAACGCAATTGATGTCGCTCCCGAAACAATAAGAAAAGTAAAGGAAAATCATAGGGAAGTAATGTTCAATACCCGATTATGGAGTGTGGAATTCCATCAGAATGATTCGGAAGAAATCCTGGCCTTATTAAAAAGTGAAGAACAGACCGATCTTTTTGTGGCAGCGAAAACATTAACAAGGCTGGAACAACTGGATAATGAATTAGAAACAGACTGGGATTATTATTCTCCGGAAGATGAATAAAAACAAGCCGGTTAATGTCAACTCTGTTTTTATTAACTGCAAAGACGCCATGTAATCTTCTTTTGGTTGCATGGCGTCTTTGTCATCTTAAAATAAAAAAGCAATTTATCTGAAAATAAAAAACTCTTTTACCATTTCAGATTTATCACTACATACTCCGACTGACTTCCCAAATGGAACTTGCCTCCCCAAATCCCCATTCCGGAACTTACATAAATATGACTGTTTCCCTTCTGCAGGTAACCGTGGGATTTCTCGTAGATAAGATCGGTGATCCATGTAATCGGCAACACCTGTCCCCGGTGGGTATGACCGGAAATCTGAACATCCATCCTATTTTCTTCGGCTTCTTCCAGGTGATAAGGCTGATGGTCGAGTAGAATAACCGGTTTTGTATGATCAACAGAACGAACTATTTCGGAAAGTTCTTTGCGTTGAGGATTGGTTTTATCATCCCTTCCGGCAATATAAAACAGGTCATCAATCAGAACCACAGAATCCCGGAGGGCATGAATCCCGGCTTCCTGATAGAATCTCAGGCTTTTATCGATCCCGGAAATATATTCATGATTGCCAGGCACACCGTATATGCCGTATCTGCTTTGTATCTGACTGAATAAAGGAGCTATATCTTCCTCATACAATGGTTTCAGGCTATTATCGATGACGTCCCCGGCCAGCAATACAATATCCGGCTGTTCTTTATTGATCAGGGGAATCCATTTTTCAAATTCATGTTTCCGGATTCCATATCCTAAGTGCAGGTCACTGAGGGCAACAATTTTTAGTGTCCGGTTACTTTCTTTTTTGCCGGTTAATGTAATGTCCAGTTCTACCCGCTCTTTATGGGTATACCTGATATATCCCCAGGTAAAAATCGCAGTCAGAAATACCGTTAGTATCCCAATTCCCGGCCAACTGTGGTATAAGAATTTCTCCACCGGGAGAAGATGGGTAACCCGCAACAGATCTGCCAACAGAAAAATAATAAGCAGATACAGGAAAATAAAAAACCAGGAAGTCCCGATCCGGTAAGAGATGGCCACCAAAGAAAACGGCACCTCTGCTCCCCGGACAAAGAAAGACAGAAAAAAAGCCGCATACACACTGACTGCCAGCACAATAAACCCAACCCTTACGGGTGCCACCGGCGGAAGCATGTGCCAGAGACGATAGAAAACATACACGTTGGCACCCACAAAGAGAGCCAGTATGATAAGCATAGGAACCAGTTTCATAGATATACTTTTTGTGTGAAGGCACAAAAATAATAAGATTTGGTTTAGGCAAATCACAAAAATATATAATTCATTGGGAAACTGTTATGGGATTTAGGTGGCTACCGCAAAGGTCGCAAGGGTACGCAAAGAATTAATGAATAAGATAAATGAAAAAATACAATAACTATTTATCTTTTTATTTTGCGTTCCTCTACGACCTTTGCGGTAGTATATAAATGACATTCACAAATTATTCACCACACATTTCACTCCATCTTTAAATAAAGGAACATTAAAGTTTATAAGTAATCCTAATTTGCTGTCACTTATTTTCAGATAAGTGATTAATTGAGCAATGTATATATTATGAATGCTTTCTACCGCTTTTATTTCTATGATTACTTTTTGTTCCACCCAGAGATCGATCCTGTAGCCGATATCCATATATACTTCCTTATAGATAAGAGAAAGGATTTTTTGTTTTTCTACTGGTTGTTCTATTCATAATATAAACATTCCTGATAACTGCTTTCCAGTAAACCGGGACCAAGTGTTTTGTGTACTGATCAACCGGAACAATAAATAAGATAAGACAATTTATTTTCTGTCATTTCAGTATATTTATAGATTAAAAGAAACGGGAAGGCAAATTTTTGCACTCCATCTCCCTATACAAGTACGAATCAAAAAGTATCATTTTACAGATAAAAGAATCAAAACCGGCATCGATGATTTTTCTACTTTTAGTTTTATTTTTCAACCTTATTTGCCACCTTTGGATTTTTAAATGATAACGTTTTACAAAAAATAGCTGTTTCTTTACAATATTTCTTTCTCTGATTCGTCAACAATATTGAAGGCGCCTGAACAAACTTATATAAAACAAAAGATATGTTCAGAAAAACAGCAATAAAAATAAACAAAGAATTATGTACAGGTTGTGGAATATGTACCAGGAAATGCCGTCGCAATGTATTGCAACTGGTATGCAGCGAAGGAAAAATCAGTGCCTGGTGTGCCCGTCCGAGTCAGTGTTCGGGTTGCGGCAAATGCGTCCTTGTCTGTACGGAACGTGCTATCAGCCTGACAGAAAGAGCAACACATCAATTATCAACTCAAGAATAAAATAAGATTATGGATCATTTCAAAGCAAAGAAAATAGGTGGTTTTTTCATTTTTATGGCTGCTTTTGCAGGTATCGGAGCCATCGTTATGTTATTGTGGAACGCATTAATTCCGGGCATTATCGGCTGGACTGCGATCAGTTACTGGCAAGCCATAGGGTTGATGCTCCTTTCCCGTCTGTTGTTAGGTGGTTTCGGAAGATTCCATGGCAGGTTTGGCGGTCATTTCGGACATAATGCACTCCATGACCATCACAAGCGTTTCCATGAGATGCGGGATAAAATGCAGACTATGTCACGGGAAGAAAAGAAAGAATATATCCTGCGTAGAATGGCAACATGTAATCCGTATAATATGGAAGAGACTCAGCCACAGGAAAATAACGGAGAAGAAAATAAGGACAATCCATCCGCTTAACCCTATACAAAGGAATGAATAAAGAACTGCTCCAGCCGGTAAGCGGAGGGGAAGCAAAGGCTGCTCAACCTGACATCGGGCTTATTTATAAACAACATCAGGCTGAACTAAAGGGATTTATATCTAAAAGAGTCTCTTTTAAGGAAGATGTAGAAGATATTTTACAGAATGTCTTTTATCAATTATCCAAGGTCGACCTGATTGAAAATCCGATTGAGCAGATTTCAGCCTGGCTGTATTCCGTCACCCGCAACCAGATTATTGATCGTGCACGCAAACATAAGGAAGAACGTCTGCCGGAACTGAACAAAAATTCCGATGATGACTTTCTGCTGGATATCACAGAAATACTTGCCGATACGGATGATGACCCGGAAACAACCTACCTCCGTTCCCTCGTATGGGAAGAACTGGAAATGGCATTAAGTTGAATTACCCGAAGAACAACGGGTTGTGTTTGAATTAAACGAATTACAGGATTTTTCATTTAAAGAAATCTCGGAGTCAACAGGAATTCCGGTCAATACATTGATCTCACGAAAAAGATATGCTGTCCTGCACCTAAGGGAGCGACTAGGCAACCTCTATAAAGAACTTATGGGAGAAATTTGAAGAGAGAATCAAGAGTCAAAAGTCAAGAAGCAGGACTATTGGCTTTTCTCTTTCTGTTCTTAGTTCCGTTCCGCAAATCCTTTTTTCAGAAATCAATTACTTTATACCTGCTTCTGGCTTCTTCCCGTGTACATGCATTAAAATGCCACCATTCCGTACGAAGAGCCTTAAATCCGGCAGCTTTCATGGCATTCCTTAATATCAAACGGTTTTCCACCTGCTGTTGAGTAAGCTTCCCGTTTTTTACCAGCAATGTTTCTTTATCGATATGTGCTTCCGGACCAAAGAAATCAAAAGGAGTTCCCATATCTATGGCTTTTCCCGAAGCATCCACTAACGAAACATCCACCGCCGCACCGTAATTATGCAACCCGGTCTTAGCCGGATTAGAGACGTAGATATTTAAAGGAGTACCTTTTACCACATCCCACATTTTCCGTTGTGCACTAAGCGGACGAGCAGCATCGTATACGATAATACTCCATTCAGGATGTGTATTTTTAAGGACCTGTTGGGCGTTAGCCAGCATCCCGGCCACATGCGGCAACAGGTATGCCAGATGAAGGCTGTCATATAAAAGCGTTCCTGTGAAATTATCTTCCGTAGCATATACCAGATGCACGGAAATAGAAGGATCTATATCCTGTACATTTACCAGCCCTGCCTTTTCCATTTTTTGCTCGATGCCGGATTTTACTCTTGCCGGAACAATTTCCGGCTCTTCTTCCGGAATAACAGGGAATTCCTCCTCTTCCGCAAGCACCGCCGATTGCTCCGGTGCAGAAGGCTGGTTGGCACAGGCAGAAAGGCTGAGACTAAAAAAGAAGATACATAGCCAGTGAGAAAGTGTTCTGTTCATTTATTTATTATTAAATTTTATATCAACATAAAAAAATTGTAAGGTATTTAAATAGTTGTTCCAAATAACTAAATAAGCCTGATTATTATTAAAAAACTCCTTTTTTATCCGATAGTCTTGCTGCTTTTCATTAAACCCGGATTCTTCCCTTCTCCGAAGGGAAGTACCTTTTGACTTCGTCAAAAGGGGAAGGGTTGGACACAGGATAACAACACAATTTTATTCTAAAAAGCAAGCCTAACCTATGGCTAAAGCACCCGGAAATTATACGGAAAGCTTATCATTTTTATTTCTGGTAGCCTTGATGCTTTTCTCTAAACCCCACCCCTTTTGGCGGAGCCAAAAGGTACTCCCCTCGTACGTTTGCATGA
>JAJQEC010000115.1 GCA_021201815.1 Candidatus Azobacteroides sp.
TCTTATCCTAAATTATTTTATCTATTATTTATGTTTTATCCCTCGTTTGTATATTTATATAATTAAAAAATAAATGGTTCATAAATGAAGGGAATTTGATTAATTTTTTTCTTTCCCTTTTCCCCATTTTTCAATAGCCACTCTTTTTATTTTTTCATATTTCTCTCCTTTTCCTACTTTCAAGATATTTGTAACCGTGTTTACATGAATTCCTAATGTTTTGGCTACTTCTTTTTTCCATCCATGTGGAAGAAATTCGGGTAAAGAAGTTTTTTTGATAATTATCGTTTTAGGCATATTGCTTTATATAAAAATTTATAACTTTACAGAGTTGTGAATACTCACAAATGCAAATATATAAACAAAAGACAATATAAAGCAAATAAAATATATAAAATATTGTCAATGGACAATGGCTATATTTATATGAATATTAATGAAAGAATTGTTGAATTAATAGATAAGCTTTTTTCAGGAAATAAACGAGCTTTTTCCCTAGCAATAGGGGTTTCTCCCGCAGTAATTGAAAATATTGTAGGAAAGAGAAAAAGCAGTCCCTCTTTCGAGGTAACTAATAAAATTGTATCGTCAATTGACAATTTGGATCCCGGTTGGCTTTTAACAGGTGAGGGAGAAATGTTAAAATCAGGGGAAGAGAAAAAGGAAAGAGAAAATAATAAGGAACCTCGATTTTCTAAAGTAAATAAGAATATTGATATTCTTTTACAATCTATCAGTAAAATGGCGGAAATTGCAGAACTAAACAGTAAAACAATAGATAGACTTGTAGAAAATGCTCATTTACACAATTCTTCTATTAATAAAATGGTTGAAACAGCAGAACAGAATAGTCAAACTCTTAGGATGGTTATTAATTATTTAATATCTGAAGATAAAGGAAATAAATTAACCGGAAAAGGTCAGGAAAATTTAAAAGAGGATACCTTATCATAAGTTGTATCTGAAACGTTGGATGCATAAAGATGAATAGGGGAGGAAATTAAGTTATAAATCCTCCTGTTAGTACGAAATCGGTTAAAAATTCTTTTATGCTTCGGGAGAGATTGCCCCATGTTATTCCACTTTATTGATCTTTATCTTTTTTCAAACGTATTTCATTTTAACCTTACTGCTTCTTTGGTGAAAGCCCTGGAAGATATAGTTTATCTATATCTTTTTTTCTCTTTTTCTGATAATTCTTTTGGAAATAATATTCAATAATGCAGGTAGTTATTATTTCCTGCTTTTATTAAAACTGTGCATAAATAAAAAACACTAAAGACAATATCCGAAGTACCCTAAAATCTTATTTGTCTTTTAGTGTTGACATTCATATTCTGGAATTTACTATTTGTCCGATCTTATGGATAGTACTTATATCTACACAGTAGCTTTTCTAAAAAAATGTTTTATTTATATCCTTTTTATTTTTCCCCTTTTTGGAGATTTTTCTGATCTTAATAAATATCAGGCAATATTTTTGAAATTACTGCACTCCATTATTTCCTCCAGATATTGAATAAGACCTTCAAGATCAAACATATTTTCAATATGAGTAAGGATGATTCCTGCACTACATATTATTTTTATATGTATTTCTTGTAACGTTTTTATTTTTTCAATAAAACTTTCCTGTAAAAAAGGATCAAAAGAAGTGTATATATTAAGGCGTTTTTTTGAATACATTAAAAGTATCTTTGTATCATCTTTTTCGAACATTATTTGTTCCAATGGCGAAGTTAAATCCATATGTTGTGAGTATTTATTTATATAATTAGAAAGATTTCTGCTTTGGCATTTTTATTTTCCTTATTCATCAAATAAATTTTCTACAGGAATACCCGTTAGCTCTGATATTTTCTCCTGTTTTAATTTATCAGGAACTACTTTCCCTGATATCCATCGATAAACCGATCCTTTTCTTACTCCGCATTGTTGTGCGATTTTTTTTATCATTTCATATTTTGGATTAGGAAAATCTATTGATTCCAAGTAAGATTTTAAATTAATCGTCTTTTTTTTCATAGGAGAATGAGGCATTATATGTATGTTTTTTCCTATATTTGTTGTTTTTCAAAATATAATAAAATGCAAATATAGATCATATTTGATGTATTATTGCATTTTTAATAGTTAAATTCTGCTAAATTGATATATTATGAAGTTAAGAGAGATTTTAAAACGTAAAAATATTAATCAATCTGTTGTTGCAGATGCTTTAGGGATTAATGTCAATAACATTAGGCGTTACGATGATTTAGAGAAAAGAAGTTTGGAAGAAATAATTATTATTGCAGATGCTATTGGAGTAAGTATGTCAGAATTGATATGTATGGTCACCAAAGACGCGGTATACAAACTAGACTCCACAGAAAATAAGGCTTCCGAATCGGAAAACCAAGCTCACATCCATGAGATTCTTAAAAATATAGATAAATTTGATGATATTACAGAAGAAAAAAAAGAATATGTCATTATGCAGATGATTTATAATATGACAAAAGCTCTATTGGTAAATGCCGAAAATGGGAAAATAGCGAATCGGAATGTCGAAGTTTTAATAGAAAAGCTTTTAAAAATAAAAAATCATTAAAGCCTACCTAGAAGGAGAAAGGTTAAAAATTTTGATAATATAAGGAATATTCCCTGAGTGAAATAATGTTAAAAAAAAGATAAAAAATAACATATTTGATATTAAAATTGATAATTTCACCTATTTTTGTGCCGTATTGTTTAATAATAAAATTAAAATTTTCAACAAAAATGAAAAAGATTTCAACATTTCTTATTGTGGCTGCAATGGCTTTCTCATTCGCAGCATGTGGTGGTGCAAAACAAGAAGGTGAAGCTGGAACAACTCCTGAAACAGAAGAAGTAGAAAACGTAACCAGCGATGTAACAGAAGAAACAAGTGGTAACGTAGTTGACCAGTATATCTCTTTAGTTGACAAGTATGCTGAGCTTATGGTAAAAGCATCTGAAGGAGATGCAAATGCAGCAGAAGAAGCTATGAAAATTACTCAGGAACTGGGTACTCTTTCTCAAAATGAAGAATTCATGGCTGAAATAGGTAAAGAAGAAAACATGAAGAAATTTCAAGAAGCTCAACAAAAAATGGCTGATGCTGCTCAACAAATTGCAGCTAAATAATATTCAGACATTCTGAAAATATGAAAGAGGTTGTCCGTTCGGACAATCTCTTTTTTTCATTTTTATAGCCCGAGGTTTTTATTTTTCTTTATTAGGATGGTTTGTGCCTGTATTAGTTAGTAATTTATTTTGTTTAGTTCGGAAAATAAAAATACCAGCCAATGAATAAAATTTCCGAATTTCTTTTGCTCAAACCTCCTTTTATCCAGCCTGTTAAAGCCGGGATTATATTTTATATTTTCGAATACAGTTTCCGATTCCACATATCGTTTTTCCTTCTATATAGTCTTTTCAAAATATAAATTTTTCTCTTATACATAAGAAATTTATTTTCTTTTTAATAAAAAAGAGTTTTCCAATATACATTAGAAAACTCCTGTTGTTGTCCCACCAGGGCTCGAACCTAGACTGGCTGATCCAGAATCAGATGTGCTACCATTACACCATGGGACAGAATTGCCTTATTGATTAAGACGCTACAAAAGTATTTCTTTTTTTTATATCTTGAATAAGAAAGTGGAATTTTTTTGTGTAAAAAAGCAGTTTTAATGCCAATAATAAATGAAAAGAGTTATTAGATATCATTTTTTATAGGCTCATTTTATTGTTTATATCCAACTTAATATATTTATCCGTATAAATTAATAATATTAGAGGATATCCTTTATCTTTGTTTTTTATCTTTATTTTTTTAAATTTATTAATAGTAGATAATTAACCTAAAATTTTATAGATATGGATGATACACAATCGAAAAATGCACTTCTTGAAATAATTGATATTTTATGTGAACAAGCTCCGCAACATGCAAGACGGAAGGATAATCCGGAAACGGATGTAATGAAAACAACAAAAGAAAAAATTCTTTACATTCGGAATGTATGGGGATTTCTTCGTAAAAAGCTGATCCTGAAAGAAAAGTCAGAAATAGAAAAAAAAATTATTGCTGTTTTTTATAAGAATGGAATTACTCCTGAATTTAATTTTGATGGGTCTTTGAAGATTTTACAGAAAGATTCTTTTTTAGAAAATGCTTCTATTCATCCTTTGTTAGTATTTATTTTGGAAACTCTTTATCAGGTTATGCCTTTATTTGGTAGATGGGAAGGCGATTCTGAGGATAAATCAGAAGAGGCATTAAAATCGAAAATTTTATTTATTCAGAGCCGATGGGCATTGATAAAGGATAAAATTAATGTATCCTTGAAAAATAAAGTAGAACAAAAAGTAATTTCTGTTTTCTTGCTGAATGGATTGTTTCCTGAATTTAACGATGATGGGACACTAAAAATTTTACAAAATAATTGTCCTGCATATGAAGCAGCAGAAGATTTTACATTCCATGAAACCTCTCAGGAAAGAACAAGGGAGGCAGAAATTGCCAGGGAAACTATTAATCCTGAATTATCGGAGTCTTCCCCCATTCCTGCTCTCCAGGAGGAAATATCAGATAACACAGGCAGGCAGGAGGTAGATCCCGATATTCTTCCGGATCTTTCATCCGGGTCGGAGGCTTCAGAGGAAACAGAAGAAAACGGATCGGATGCTGGTAAAAATACTGGTGGTTCGGCATTTGAGGTATTTTCTTCTATTCTTGATTAATGGAAATAGATAACCTGTAAAAATACAAGAAGGAAAAGTATATTCTCTTTTTATGTGGTCTATTTTTTAATAAAAATTGAAGACGGATAGCTGTTTTTTTATATGTTAAAAATTCCTTTTAAGTGAATAGCATTTACTTGTAAGCTAATAAATATAACTGTTTTGTTTTCAGGTTCCATATTAATCATACTAATAAAGAAGGAAGGAGTAGATTCGTTTCATAAGTGAATAGGGTAGTATATAAGCTAGTTAATATTAATAAATTATCAGTTCCCAATTCTCCCAGATAAAATAAAAAAGGATAAGATAACCGGTATGGTAAAATTTCAAATAAGTCTTATTTTTTCTTCCTGTTTTATTGTTACTAACCGGATAGGAAGGTGAAAAATAGATGAAAATTTGTATTCCGCATGAAAATGTAGTACCTTTGATAAAAGCACGGTAAGAATCTGATAAAATGGAAATGTTTATACTTATTATTTTATACTTTCTGATATTTTCCTCTTTCCTTTTCATGAAATATGAAGATGAGAATATCCCTTGTTTTTATTTTCTTATTCTTTCCGTTCTGAAATCTTTTCGGTTTTTCTTAAATGAAATAAATATTTCTTTAGTTCTCTGCCTAAAACATAATCTCTTTCCTTACAAAAACAATCTTTTGCCTGAGAAAAGGTCTCCCAGCGCTTTTTACCAACGTTTTCCGGTGTCTTTTCTACATTCCTTCTGATATCTTTCTGATATTATATGGACTGTTCTTAATAGAACAGAAATACCTGTTTTTCTTCGGAAATTATCTGGGGTAAACTTATTGAATCACTGTGGTAATTCACCCGAATCACTTCAGTGATTCACCCGAATCGGCCTCATGATTCAGGTGAATTGCCAGCATGATTCGCCTGAATCATGAGGCCAATTCGAAAAATCAGCTTAGGTAATTTCAAAAGTGGTCTTAGAAAATAGTTTTTTTTATAAATTATTTAAATTCGGAGTAAAAAGAGAGCTTTTTATGCCTGAATACTAAATTTAAATTTAATAAATGTAGCTAAGGTAATATATAAACTAAATAAAAATATAAGAATAGCTGCTGAATAAAAGAAGAAAAAGAGTAAAATTTTTTCAATTTTTGGATATTATAATTAGAAAACAGAGCCGTTTTACTTCTGAAACGTCAGGTAAGGTATGAATAAAAATCTCTATCGGATTTCAAAGATTTGAGGAGAATGGACCTTAATAAAAAACGGTTGATAATATAAAACTATCAACCGTTTGATTTTTACTTTGTTGTCCCACCAGGACTCGAACCTAGGCTGGCTGAACCAAAATCAGATGTGCTACCACTACACCATGGGACAAACACAATGCTTTTATGCAAAAGCGGTGCAAAGGTATTATTATTTTTCTTTTTTGCAAACTTTAAGCCTGAATTTTTCCTGTTTTTATAAAACAGTATGACAACTTATTACTTGTCTGTTATAAATACAAAAAAGTCCTGGTCTTTCCAGACCGGAAATTTATCCCTGAATCCGGTTAGTAACTCTTTTTCCAAAGAAATCGTTTCAATGCTTTCCTTATCTGTTTCCGGGTTGGAAATGATCGCTCCTTTATAATCGATCACCATAGAGTTGCCATTGTAACTCAAGCCATTCTCGTCTTTTCCTATCCGGTTTACCCCACATACATAACATTGATTTTCTACCGCCCTTGCTTTCAGCAGAATTTCCCAGACCTTTTCTCTGACAGCAGGCCAGTTGGCCGGATAAATTAATAAGTCATATCCATTATTTATATTTCTGGACCATACAGGAAACCGCAGATCATAACAGATTAATAAAGAAATATTCCATTTTTTATAAGAAACGATAAGCGGCTTATCCCCGGAAGAAAAAAAATCATTTTCTTTTCCCGGACTGAATAAGTGTTTTTTGTCATAAAAGAATGAAGAACCATCTGGTAAAACAAAGAAACCACGATTGAAAAACCGGTTATTTTCTTTAGCAATAAAGCTTCCACAAATAGCAAATCCATAATCAGCAGCCCACTTCCTGACCCTGCACATGGTCCTCCCATCTGATAATTCGGCAAGTTCCCTGCTATTCATGGTGAATCCGGTAGTAAACATTTCCGGGAAAATGACCAGATCGGTTTTATTTGATAATTCTTTAATTTTTTCTTCACAAACAAAAAGGTTCTTTTCAATATTTTCCCAGAGAATATTTCTTTGGATAAGACTAATTCGCAGGATTGACATTCGCGGACATCTTTTCTCTGATTGTATTAAGCTGCTCGATTATTTCATTCGCAATATTCTGAAAATCATCTTTCAGCTTGGAATAATATTTTTTTACGAGAGTTGGGTTATCTTTTCCGTCCGGATTATTTATTCTTTTTAGGAAGTCTTCCTGCGTTATTGTTAAGCGGGATATAATTGTTTCCAGTTGTTCTGCATATTCTTCCGGGGCATTCAGGACATAATACAGAGATTCCATAAACAATTCTTCTGTGATTTCATTCACCGATTTTTTCAGCATTCTTTTACTAGCCATCTTCTTTTTATTTTATGATAATTAATTGTTCTATATGTTGAATAATATTAAAACTGTTATATCCAGCCACTTTAGAATTGACAGACTGCAATAAATATATACCTGTTACCGCTAAATTTATTACCTTTGTCATTCTATACAGAGAAAGGACGAATGTACAAACAAATTTACGAAAAAATAAAATTACTTCTCATTCAACCCCGGAAATTTTGGGAAGAAGAGGCAAATAAATCAAAAGAGGATATTGCCGGTAACTTTGTGTATCCTCTTTTGGGATTCGTTGCGTTGGCAGCTTTTATCGGTTATTGGTGGGATACGGATACATTTCATCTGCCCCGGGCGTTACAGGTAACCTGTGTGAGTTTTGTAGCTGGCTTTGCAGGATATTTTATTGCTGCATTCCTTATTGATGAACTATCCCCTGGTTTGTTTCATTTGAAAAAGAACATCCTAAAAGCTCGTATTTTTGTTGGATATGCTTCGGTAATATTTTATCTGGTTACTATTTTTATGAACCTTTTACCCAGTTTCTTTTTTGTTTTTCTTTTTCTGTTTTATACGGTTTATATTATCTGGGAAGGAAGCGATGTATTTATGAAAGTGAAGGAAAAAGACAGACAGAAATTTACGCTTGGAGCTTCTGTAGTAATAGTCGGAGCACCATTACTGATAGAGAAAGTTCTGCTGGCTTTACTTCCCAGTGTTAATATGTAATGATAAAGTATGAGTACAAATAATATTAATATAAAAAACAGGCGTGCCTCTTATGATTATGAGTTCCTGGATACTTTTGTTGCCGGTGTTGTCCTGACAGGAACGGAAATAAAATCCATCCGTTTAGGAAAAGCCAGTCTGGTAGATACCTATTGTGTTTTTATAAATAAGGAACTATGGGTTAAAAATATGAATATATCCGAATACTTTTATGGAACCTATAATAATCATCAGCCACGACGGGATCGTAAATTATTATTAAATAAAAAAGAACTGAGAAAACTGGAACGACAAGTAAAAGAATCCGGTCTGACCATCGTGCCGACGAAGATGTTTATTAATGAGCGGGGTCTGGCAAAAGTCGGAATTGCATTGGCAAAAGGAAAAAGAGAATACGACAAACGTCAGTCCATAAAGGAAAAAGATGATAAAAGAATGATGGATAGAATGTTTCAAAAGTGAAAATTTAATAAAAAGGAAAAGCTGTTAACAAAAAATATAGGAAAAAATTAAAATCCCAACCATAAAATATACTAGTTTTGTATTGCCGTTTTTGCTTTTCGGAGGAATGCCGGATAATTAACGGAAAAAACAAGACGAATCTGTGAGATTATATATTTAAATTAAAGAGAAATGAAAAGAGTTATTTTTATTATGGCAAGTATTCTTTTGCTGGTATCAGGATGTAAAAATACAAATCCTAAAGACTCGGAAGAATTAAAAAAACTTCAGGAGGAGAATGATTCTCTGAGGCTTGCCGGTGTAAAACAGAATGAGGAATACAATGAGATGTTGAGCTTAATCAATGAAGTAGAAGATAATTTAAGAAAAATCAAAGAAACAGAAAATTATCTTACAGAACAATCTCAGTTAGGTGGTGAACTGAACCAGTCTGCAAGAGAGCGGATTAATAACGATATGCAATTACTGGCGGAAACATTACAAAAAAATAAATCCCAGATCAGTAAATTACAGGGGCAGTTAAAAAGCAGCGGGATAAAATCCGATGAACTGGAAAAAAGATTAGCTGCATTGGTCGCGGATATTGAAGAAAAGACCGCATCCATCGCTGCTTTACAGGATGAATTGGAACGTCAGAATATTATTATTGTAGAACAAGGTCAAAGAATCCAGGAACAATCTTCAACTATTGAGCAACATTCCCAGACTATTTCTCATCAGGATAAAACATTAAATACAGGGTATTATGTATTTGGTACCAAAAAAGAACTGGAGCAGGAAAAAATCCTGGTAAAGGGTAAACTGATGCAACAAGGATATAATCAGGATTATTTTACAAAAGTGGATATTCGCGAATTACAACAAGTACCTCTTTATTCCAAAAAAGTAAAAATGTTATCTACACACCCGGCTTCTTCCTATAAGTTGGAAAAAGGTCCGGATGGAAATCAGACATTGGTTATTACTAATAAAGCTGAATTCTGGAGTATTTCCAAATATCTGGTGATTCAGGTAAATTAATGAAAGTAAGTATATAAAAATAAAAACTCCGGTATGAAAGATCATCATACCGGAGTTTTTATTTTTATATCCATTTATTTCTATTCCTCCTGTTCGGAAATAATTCCTTCCGGTTTATATCCTAGTTTTTCCAGGGCGGCAGATAATTTTTCTTCATCTGTTTTGTCTGTTTTATAGGTTATAGAAACAGTTTGTTCCTTTAAATCCGTATTGATTCCTGTCACTCCTTTTTCGAACCGGATATTTTCTTTTATCTTCTTCTCACAATTATTACAATGGAGATGTACTTTAAAAACAACCGTATTTTTATCATCGGATTTTGCTGATGCACTTACAGAATAAGTGAAAAATAACAATAATGAGAGAATAATAGTTACTTGCTTTTTCATAAAACACTTTTCCCTTTTAATTAAAAATGCAACCTTCCTTTACGTCAAGAAAGCCTGATGTTACTCCAATATGGTAACCCATCCGAATGAATCAGGTTCGTCCCCGTATTGAATTCCTTGTAATTTATTATAAAGTTTTTCGCAGATTTTTCCTGGTTTTCCATCTTCTGAATAAATATAGGACTTATTTTCATCCATATCGTCAATCCTGCTGATAGGACTGATAACAGCTGCAGTTCCACACATACCGGCTTCTTCAAAAGAAGAAAGTTCTTCAACAGGTATCTGTCTCCTTTCTACTGTCATTCCCATTGATTCTGCCAGTTGAATAAGGCTTTTATTGGTAATGGAGGGTAGGATAGAGGTAGATTCCGGTGTTATATAGGTATTATTTTTTATACCGAAAAAATTAGCGGGACCACATTCATCCACATATCTTTTTTCTCTGGCATCCAGGTATAATACGGCTGAATAACCCATTTCATGAGCTTTTGCCCCGGGCACCAAGCTTGCTGCATAGTTCCCGCCTACTTTTATTGTTCCTGTTCCAAGAGGTGCTGCACGATCGTATTTACGCAGAATCACTACCGGAGTGGTTTTAAAACCTTCTTTAAAATAAGGACCGACCGGGGTTACTAATACAAGAAACAAATATTCATTTGCCGGCCTTACTCCGATCTGAGCTCCGGTTCCGATTAATAATGGACGTATATATAAGGAGGAGCCGCTTCCATAGGGAGGAACGAAGTATTCATTTAATTTGACAACTTTCATGACAGCTTCCTTGAATTTCTCTACCGGTAATTCTTCCATCAGTATTCCCCGGCAGGAATGTTGTAATCGCAGTGCATTCTCTTCCATACGGAAAATACGGATTTTTCCGTCTTTTCCTCTGAATGCTTTTAACCCTTCAAATGCTTCTTGTCCGTAGTGCAGGCAAGTAGCTGCCATATGAAGGTTAATGGTTTCCGATGTAGTTGTTTCCAGTTCTCCCCATTTGCCGTCTTTGAAGTAACATCTTACATTGTAATCTGTCTTCATGTAACCAAAACCTAACGATGACCAATCTAACTCTTTCATTTGATCGTATTTTATTTTTGAATATCTCTACAAAATTAATTTTTTTTAGCCAAATTCCTCATGATTAAGGAGAATTCTTTCGGATTTTAGCATTTCAAATCTCTTTTGTATCTTTGTATAAGTTATCACCCTGAATTAAAAAAAAGAGGCTGAAAAATATGTTTTTCATGAAAAACATATTTTATTTTTATTACTTTTCAACCATAATCGTTTTTGAATTATATATGAATATTATTGATAGAATCTGCAATGCCGAATCCACCGCTTTTTCTTTTGAAGTACTTCCCCCATTAAAGGGGAACAGCATTGAAAAAGTATTTAAAACGATTGATACACTCAAAGAATTTGATCCTAAATATATAAATATCACTACTCACCGGAGTGATTTTTCTTATAAAGAGGTAGGGAACGGGTTATTCCAGCGTGTCAATGAACGGACACGGCCAGGTACGGTGGCTATTGCTGCAGCGATACAACACAAATACCGGATTCCTGCAGTTCCTCATATTATTTGCAGTGGTTTTACCCGGAGTGAAACGGAATATGCTTTAATAGATCTGGATTTCCTTGGAATCAGGGATATCTTGCTTTTGAGAGGAGATAAAGGAAAACATGAAAAAAGTTTTAATCCTACTGATAACGGGCATAAAAATGCCATTGATTTACAGCAACAGGTAAATGAATTCAATGAAGGGCGCTTTCTGGATGGGAGCATCAGAGAACAAACAACTTCTTTTTCTTATGGGGTTGCCGGATATCCGGAAAAGCATGAAGAAGCTCCGAATCTTCACACGGATCTTTACTGGTTAAAGAAAAAAGTGGAAGCAGGTGCTTCTTATATTGTCACACAAATGTTTTTTGATAATGAAAAATACTTTGCTTTTGTAGACAAGTGCCGTGCGGAAGGAATCAATGTCCCTGTTATTCCGGGACTGAAGCCTATTAATTTATTGAATCAGCTCACAGTTATTCCAAAGATATTTCATGTTGACTTACCGGAAGCACTAACAAAAGAGCTTCAGAAGTGTAAGAGTAACGAAGAAGCGAAAGAAGTAGGAGTGGAATGGTGTACCATGCAGGCAAAGGAACTGAAAGAAAAGGGGGTACCCAGTATTCACTTTTATTCTTTAATGGCTACCGAAAATGTAAAAAGGGTAGCAGAAAATATCTATTAATACGGAAGAAGAAACAAAACGATTTTCCTTCCGGGAAATAAAATTCCTTTTAATTAAATAAATGTGTTTTTCAGAGATATAATCGGTCAGGAAGAAATTAAGTTACGTTTTATCCGTTCTGTAGAAACGGAGCAGATTCCTCATGCGCAATTGCTGGCGGGCAAGGAAGGGGTAGGAAAGTATGCCCTTGCTCTGGCTCTTGCTCAATATGTTAATTGTACGGATCGGAAAGATGGAGACTCTTGCGGTGTATGCCCTTCCTGCGTTAAAATGAATAAATTAATCCATCCTGATCTGCATTTTGTTTTTCCCATTGTTAAAAATGAAAAAAGTAAACGTACGGTCTGTGATGATTTTCTTCCGGAATGGAGAAATTTTCTGCTAACTAATACTTATTTTACCTATAATCAATGGCTTGATGCTATGGGTGAGAGCAACAAACAAGCTTTGATTTATACAAAAGAAAGCGAAGAAATTTTGCGTAAGCTTAATTTAAAAACCTTTGAAGCAGATTATAAGACCATGATTATCTGGTTGCCGGAAAAGATGCATCAGGATTGTGCGAATAAGCTGTTGAAAATACTGGAAGAGCCTCCGGCAAAAACCTTATTCTTATTAATCACAGAACAGCCGGATGAAATTTTATTAACCATTCAGTCCCGCTCTCAAAGGATAAATGTAAAATCTATCCATCCTGAAAGAATAATGGAAAAGTTGCATCAGGATTTTTCCTTGGAGGAGAGTGAGTGCCGGGCCATCGCTCATATTGCAGATGGAAGTTTTACACGTGCTTTAGAAACAATCTACTTAAATGAGCAGAATCAGTTCTTTTTTGAACAATTTACCCATCTGATGCGGTCTGCTTACAGGGTCGGTGCTATTAAAGATCCTGTGGAAAAGAATGTCGGACTGCGGGGGTTGAAATCATGGGCAGATACGATGGCTGGGGAAGGACGGGAACGACAGAAAGCTTTCTTTACATATTGTCAACGTTTACTAAGGGAGAATTTTATTTTCAATATTCAGCAACCGGCTCTTAATTATATGACACAAAAAGAAGAGGAGTTTTCTTCCCGCTTTGCTCCTTTTATTCATGAGAAAAATGTGAGCGGACTGATGGAAGAATTTGCACTGGCAGAAGCCCATGTTTCCCAGAATATAAATGCGAAAATGGTCTTTTTTGATCTGGCTTTGAAAACTATTATGCTTTTGCTTAAACGATAAAAAAAGAGGATTTTTAAACTAAATCCTCTTTTTTATTTTCTTACTCTTCTGTATTTTTCTTTATTTCCAATAATTCAATTTCAAAGATCAATGCAGAATAGGGTTGGATAATTCCTGTTTCCCTGTCGCCATACGCTAAATCCGAAGGAATATATACTTCCCACTTTGACCCGACCGGCATTAACTGTAAAACTTCAGTCCAGCCTTTAATGACATTGTTGAGATTAGTCGTAAAAGGTTCATTGCGCGAATAAGAACTATCGAATTCGGTTCCGTCAATCAAAGTCCCTTTGTAATTTACTACTACCTCATCTTCCGATTTCGGGATTTCTCCTTTACCGGCAGTCAGGACTTTATATTGCAATCCGTTGGGAAGTGTCTTTACTCCCTTTTTCTTTTTGTTTTGTGCAAAGAATTTAGTAGAAGCTTCGATATTATCTGCATATTTCTTTTTATTAATATCTGCTTGTACTTTTTCCATGGTGCTATTTAAATAATTCTGCAGAGTATCTACTCCCATTTGTGGTACTTCTTTCATAATACCATCTTTCATACCGGCAAAGAATATCTCTTTATTCAGGTATCTGTCACTTTCCTCCTGGAACAGATTTTTATTGATCATTTCGAAGTTTTCTGCTACAAAATTTAGACCGTGAAATAATCCTGTATAGTACGCTTTTTTCAAAGAATCACTTTCGGTGGCAGCCTGTGCTTCCATGATTCCTTTTAAAAACATATCTGCCTGCTCTTTTCCCATTGGTGTATTGGGATTAACCAAATACTGAGATTGTAATAATCCGATGGCATAACTGATAGAGTCGGATTGAGAGGATAACGTTGGCTTTTCATTTTGAGAAAAACTTACCATACTGAATAAAGAAGCAAATACCAATAAACAGGTGCGATGTAATACTTTCATTTTTTCAAATTTATTTGAGATAGATTAAATAATCAAGTTTCATTAAAAGAATTGTTTCACTTTTGACAAAATTTTTCTGGGTAAGGCCACGTAAGGATTCAGACCGTGTGCCTCATATAATCGTTTATCTTCTTTCCACTTCGGAAAAGTTTTTGATAGACTGGTACTGGCTCCTCCCATACCCATTCTTATCAGATATCTGTTCAGATAATAAATATTCAGGTTTAACTCATACATATATCTTAGTAAAAACTCCGAATCCGCTGCAATTTTAAAACTTTCATCATACAGTCCATATTTATTTACAATTTCTCTTTTTATATATACGGTTGTATGTAAAGGCAGCCAGCCTCTTACTATTTTAGAAGGATGGAAGGTACCACTAATCCAGTTTCTTACTACACGTTTGGTCTTAAGATTTATAAAAATTCCATTCCCATATAACAAGTCTATTTCATTCTTTTCAAAGGCCCTTGCAACTAATGAGATTACATTTCTGGAAAAAAAGATATCGTCAGAATGCATGACTCCGACCAGATCTCCGGTTGCCAGTCTGATCCCTTTATTGATAGTATTATAAATTCCGGTGTCAGGTTCTGAAATAATAGTTGTGACTCTATCTTTATATTCGTTGACAACCTCCATGGTCCCATCGGTAGAGGCACTGTCAACTATAATATATTCAATATTATCATAATCCTGATTTAAAACACTTTCTATAGTATTTTTGATAGAATGCTCTCTGTTATAACAAGTAGTTATGATAGATACTTTCATAAAGCTTATGAATTATTTCGACAGTCAATTCCATACTTATTTTTTATAAAATCAATAATCTTATCCTTGTCTTTTCCACAGGCCAGTTTTATTTCGTAGATTTTAGCATCTACTAATGCCCGATACCAAAATCCCTGAAAAAAGTCCCATATAAATCCGGCCTTTCCCTTTGTAAAACCAAATTTGAAAATATATCGATAGACAAAATAAAGAAATGAACGAATAAATAGTGGAGAATGAATATATTTCAGCTTTTTATTCCGTTTTGCCATGGCAGCATCTCCAATATTAGTATTTGCATCATTTTTTTCAAATAAATTTAGTTCTACATCCAACAAATCGATCGCTTCCCGAATGGAATAACCATTGTGTTTTTGTATCCATCACCCAAAGCTATTTAAATTATGATCCAGGAATTTATTTTCGAATTCAATAATCCTTCCTGTATTTATTTGAATATGTTCATCCATCCAACGTTGTTCACATTTTCCGGTCCCATATTGAAATATACGTAATAATTTTAAAGGATGAACCCATTTCCCAAAACAATATTGTTCCCTTTTCAAAACAATTCCGGTTATATCTTTTTCTAAGAACGGAAGTTTTTTACCGATTTCAGAAATCAAATCCGGCGAAAGATATTCATCCGCATCCAGACGGAGTACCCACTTGGTATTAATAGGAAGATGATTCAAGCCCCAATTAAATTGCTTTGCATAGTTATTTTCCCAAACATGTTGATATACTTTAGCTCCGAGATTTTGTGCTATTTCTACAGTATTGTCACTTGAGAAACTATCTATCAAAAATATATTTCCGGAAATAGATTTTACATTTTCAATACATCGTTGGATATGTAATTCTTCGTTATAAGTAAGTATAATGACAGATAAGTCTAGCATTTTATTTCTCTTTTTTTTATAAATTTTGCTGGATTTCCTCCTACTACTTCCCAAGGATTTACATTTTTATATACAGACGCAGTGGCTCCTACTACAGCTCCTTCTCCGATAACTACTCCCGGCCCTATGTAAGCTTTTGATGCAACCCATGCATTATCTTCAATGGTAATAGGAAGTGCATATAAAGTATGACTTTTACTAGTTATATCATGTGTTGCTGTACATATATAACTATACTGTGAGACAGTCGCATTTTTACCAATACGGACTTTTGCCGCATTATAGCAATCTACATCAGAAGCAATACATGCAAAATCATCCATTTCCAGATTCCATGGCATAAAAATTTTAGCTTTTGAATAAACAACTGAAGTAGAAGCTACTTTTGCTCCGAAAATTCTCAGAAGAAATAGTTTCCATTTCCGTCCTAAATTTCTGGGAAACGGTCGGGCCAGGATATTCCAGCAAATAGTCCATACCAGACGTTTCAGTTGATTTTTTTTGCTGTAAGGATTTCTGAATTTACCACTTACCATGTAATAACATATTTAGATTGAACTCTTCTTCAAAAAAGGAATTGGTTTTTCTATTGGCTTATTATACTCAGGTTTAAACAATAGAACTGTTTCTCCTTCTATCTTGTATCCGATAATACAATTTCTGGCATTTATTATTTTATCCATTAATATATGTTATCATTAAGAAGTTCTTCGGAAAGAAAATAATAAAATAAATTATATGTATCTGATAATTCCTTAATATCGGAAATTAAATATCCCCTATCTTTAGTTGTTGCACTTTTTATTTTCCCATTTTGATTCGTAATATTGTTTTATTTTTAATAAAATGTCTTTTTTTAATTCTTCTGAATTCATCATCTTGAATTTTAATATTTTCTATAAAGTAAAAATAAAATCAGCTTTTTTCCCTTTGTTAAGTATCCATTTATATAAAATTACCATTTTTTCTGAAATAGCTTCCATAGAATATTTGTCTCTGACTAAAAGTTTACCATTCTCACCCATTTGTCTGAGACGGGAAGAAGAAGTAGAGATTGCTTCTTCAATAGCTTTCGTTATGGCTTCTTGAGTATAATCAATCCACCATCCGCATTCATGCTTGATTAAATCTTCCCATGGAGCCCCTTTTGTTGCGATACAGGGGATCTCTCTTAATAGCCCTTCAAGGATTACATTTCCCAAGTTTTCAAATTCGCTGGGAAGTACTAATAATGAAAGAGAAGCTAAAGCATCTTCTTTTTCTTTCCCGGAAAGAAAACCCATAAATTTTATATTTTTTAAATCTAATCTTTCTGCTTCTGATTTCAGAAAGTCTTCATACTCATTATCTCCCCCTCCGATAATTATTAATTCGGCATTAGTCAATTTATCCTTTAGCATAGAAAAAGCATAGATAAGGCTTTCTACATTTTTTCTTGGATGAAGACGGCCTAAATAACCTAAACGAAAAATACCGTCCTCTTTTTTTGCTTCATATTTTTTTATTTCAATAGGATTAGGAATAATCGCAATAGGTGATTTTACACCAAGTTTCCGGCAATATTCCATTTCTTCCGTACAAGTTGCTTGAACGCAGGCTGCATTATTTAAATCTTTTAATAACCGGAGCTTTAAGGATAATAATTTGAAAAATTTGTTGGATTTATAAATATCCTGAGGATAAAGCATGCCTCTGGGAGTTATCAAATAAGGAATATTTAGTTTACGGGCAACATCTATAGCTGCATAAGTCGGATATTGCCATATACCCTGCGTATGTATTATATCATATGTTCCAAGTTGTTTAAGATTTTTTTTAAAAGTCGGAGAATAAGCAAATTTATTTTCTAAGGCATAGCCTGCATAATGGATAGGAATATCATTTGCAATTAATTTATCATCTTTTCGATTTCTATACATGAATATAGAAATATCCTCACCTTTATTTAGGAGCCCCTTTACCGTATTGTATGTACTCATGGCAGGGCCACCTGCAGCAATCGATAAAGTACCAATGTGAAGTATTTTCATCATTGAATTAATTTATGCTTATTAAACTTTACAATCAACATTTTCTTATATATCCTTGCTATACCTTTATTCTAATATTAGCCAAATTTAGCAAAACTTTATTATCAAAACAATGGTTAGCTAATTTTATAAAAATGGCCTGAATATAATAACATAAAGGAGAGTTAAAAAGATCTTCTTATTTTATTTTTATTTACATATGCGTTAGCTTTATTATATTTTACATAATTTTTATCATACTTTCTTAAAGTTACATATTCCTGAGTAAAATTTTCCCTGAATTGAAATGTATATACTAAACTAAAAAATCTTTTGTATTAAGAATTTATTTTTATTTTATCTTATCTATTAATCTTTTTATAAAGGTATTCCATGTATTTTCATGTATAAAATTTTCAATTGAGGCTTGGGGTATACTTTTTTCACTGTCCAAAATTGAAATAATATCTTTATACTCTTCAAAAATAAAACAAACTCCTTTTTTATTCAGATCTTTAAAAGCCCCTTTATCCGGACCAATAGGATTACCATAAAATGATAACGTATCAATTAAAGCTCCGGAACTGGATACGGAACCTGAAATATAAGGAAATAAAACATATCTGGAACTTTTTATTAAATATTCCAGTTCTTCGAATGAAGCTGCTTTATTCTCAAAAATTATATTTTCATTACATAGTTGTTGAATTGCCAATAAATACTCTGTTTTTTTACACTTTCCGACAATTTTAATTTTATATTTTTTGTCTAACTTCTCTTTTGTAATATAATTGATAAATTCCAGGATACCTTTGTAGGGCTCAATAGTTCCCCATATTAATATATCATAGATTTTCTCCTGGGGATTATAAGTTTGCGTTTGTAGCTTTATAGGGTGGTCAGCACAATAAACAGTTGCTTTTGATTGTTTCCTTATAAATTCTTTTGCTTCTTCGGAATGGGTTATAATTAAATCCGAATAGTTGAACATCAGTTTTTTTATAAGCCGTGATAAGAAGTTATCACCCTGGTGCATGGTTATGTTATGAAATACCCATATTATTTTTGTTTTTCTTATTATTAATATAGGAAAAATAAAACTTATAAAAAAAAGAGTTTGCAATTTACCTAATTTTTTCACAGGTAAATTTTCTATCCAATTGAAAATACATACATCGATTTTAAATACATATCCGGCTAAGTTCAGAATGGCATATTTAGATATATCTTTATTATTTATTACGTTTTTATGTTTAGATAATTCCGTAACAAAATCTTCTATATAAGGATTATAGTTGGCTTCTTTTATTTGAGGTACGGGGGGATAGAAATAAATATTCATAATTTTATTTACTATAAGTCTTTTTTAAAAACAGAATATATGCATAAATAATTTCCTTACTATTCATATTATTTCTTTTCCGTGTTTTATTCCAGAACAATAAATCTCTTAGACTTGTTTGTTTGTTTATTCCATGATAGGCAATTGTCTCTATTCGTTTTTTCTGTATATATTTTTTGTATGTATTTTTAATTAATGAAAATAGTTGTTTTTCAAAAGGAGAAGCAGGGGTAGGCTGATTTACAAAATTGTCATACCATTCCTTTTCTTCTTTAATTGCTTTTAACTTCTGAACTCCGGAGCCGGATGAACTAATTGTTATATCACTTCTTCTGTAACAAAATACAGGACTCTGTGTATGGGCAATTCCTTTTTCTTCTGCAGCCATAAATGCTGAGACATCATCAGAAGCCCAGGCTAATTTGAATTTTTTGAATCCTCCTCTTTCTTTAAGGGATTGCGTTTTATATACAAAATCCGAAATAAATTGTAACCGGAACCCATTCATCCGATACCATATACTTTCATATACTGTTTCATATTCCGGCCAAGAAGGTGTAATACCTATTACTTCCGAATTTTCATTAATAATATATGATCGGCAGTGATAAATATCTAAATCCGGATATTTCTTCATCAGTACATTAAATTCTTTCAGGTAATCGGGCATCATTTTATCATCATCCCCCATTAATATAATATATTCTCCATTTGCATATCCCAGACATTTATTCCAGTTATCCACCACATTAATGGCGCCGCAGTTTTTTTCATTCTTATAATAACGAATGCGTGGATCATCATATCTCCCGACAATTTCCTCCAGGTTTTCCGGAGAAGCGTCATTCACAATAACCAATTCAAAATCAGTATATGTTTGAGCGAGAATACTATCGATGCATTCTTTTAAGAATTTTGCTTTATATGCAGGAATGGCAATGGTGTATTTCATATCTTACCGGGGATTATTCTTTTTTCTTTTTTTCTCTCACTGTAAATAGAGAGTACATAAATGCAAATACAAATACAGATTATATCATGTGTATACCAAGAGGCTGCAATATTGGCAAATATCTGATAAATAATAAAAAGTTTTGCAAATATGATATGAGATGGTACTTTTTGCATCAGAATTTTTCCAAATAGGTACAAATATAATATTAATCCCAGAGCGCCTGTAACGACAAACATTTGTGCATACCCTACATCTGATAAATAATAGTGGTATCTTTCTTGTACAGTATAGTAGTAAAAATAGCCTAATTTAGATTCTGAATGAGGAACTCCATTTCCAAATAAATCAGTAAAAAAATTTTTAGAAAAATCGGTAAAGAAAAAGACATATTCTTTTATTCGGATATCCTCTTCTCCATGTTGCTGGTATTCTATTTGAGATTCTGTTAAACTTAGTAAATTACCAATGACAGACTCCTCGGATATTTTTATATTATCTCCTAATGCAATTAAACTTACAGCTATAATAAAAGTATATAACCATACCCGCTTATTATTTTTTAATAGATAATATATTCCGATAAGGAGAGTGCAAAAAATTATTTGCCGGACAACCTGTAAAACAATGATAATAAATAAACCGGCAAAAAGAAAAAGAAATACTTTTTTCCGTGTTATTCCATATTTATTTAAGGCAAGAAAAAAAGCTAAAACTAATATACATTTACCAGGTATAGTTAATCTGTAAATTCCACGTGCATCTCCAATATAATCATCAGGATCTCCGAAAACTATTTCAGGAGCTTTGTTTACTCCATAGATCCATAGAATTATATAAATAAAAGCAAAACACCATATAAATTTTTCTATCATATGTAATGGGGGTTTTACTTTTAATAAGTAAAAATAAAAAATAATAGCAAGAAAGGGTGCCGTTGCCCTGTAGCCTAACATAATACTTTGCCCCCAAAACAAATATGCCATTAAAATAGAAAGCAGAGTGGAAAGTATAATTAAACTCATTATCTTAAAATATGGATTATTTCCGGGTTTAATAATCCATATTTTTCTTACATAAATTGCTATTAAATGAATAGAAAAAAAATATAATCCTTTAATTATTTATCTTTTA
>JAJQEC010000142.1 GCA_021201815.1 Candidatus Azobacteroides sp.
ACAAATTTGATTATTTACATAGTATCTTCTTCGAGGGGAGAGTGGGTGCGTAGCTGTACTTTGGGTACTACCCAAAGGTAAAATACCCGGAATTCTTCCCTTCCGTGAAGGGAAGTACCTTTTGGCTCCGCCAAAAGGGGTAGGGTTTACCCACGGTGTATAAACCCGGCAACAGTTCCCTTTCAGCAAGATATAACGGAAAGGAAACAAACACAAAAAACGCTTGGATAGAAGGAAATCTTAAATTAATAACATGGGGAAAACCCATAAATGTAAAAAATTTAAAAAAATGAATAAACCGACAAAAGAACAAATCGAACAATGGAAAGCAACCTACGGTACGGTATACCGTATTTCAGTAGAGGGCAGGGAAGCTTATTTAAAGCCTCCGGGGAGGAAAACAATCGGATATGCTTCCGTAGCAGGAAAAAACAATCCGATAAAGTTCAACGAGATTATTTTAAACGACTGCTGGTTAGGCGGTGATGAGGAAATAAAAACAAACGACATCCTGTTTTTAAGCGTATCTGCTCAACTGGCGGAATTGATCCAGATCAAAGAAGCTGAATTAGTAAAGCTATAAAGGCTGCCGAAGTAGGAGCAGGGCAATGGCTGAGAATTGCCAATGCCCAGCTTCGTTACTACATGCATATCGCCGATCCCGACAGCCTGAGCGATGATGAGTGGTCGGCCAGATACAGGGAATTGGAATGGTTAAGGAAACAGGAAATGAAAAAGAAAAAAGATGGCCAAGGATAGTAAAAAAACAACGGAAGACACAGAAGACGTGTTGAAAGATGCGCAGGAGACAATGAAAGATGTCGGAGACGCGATTGAAAATGCAGAAGAGGAATTATCCTTATTGGATGAAAGCATCCGGAAAATTAATGAGCTGATAAAGAGCATTAATAAAAATATGGAAACGGTACAGGAAGATTTATTGGGATTTCAGACTACCGTACAGGAGGAGATTACGCAGGCTTTTGACCAGTTGGTGGAACATACGCAGGCGTGGAGGACCATTACCGAAGAAGCCATCGATAAAGGAAAAGAATACTGGGATCAGATAAAAGAAACTTCCAAAACGAAATACGAAGAAATTACCGGAGCCGCACAGGAAGATTATGCCTTCCTGGGAGATTCCTGGAAAAATATAAAGGAGATCTTCGGCGGAGAAGGTAATATTTTTACAAAAGGAAAAGCCGTCGTATCCCAGGTGCAGGATGTGGTGAAAAAAGCAAAGGAATGGGTTACCCGGTATAATGAAATAAAAGAATTCGGGATTAATACATGGAAAGCAGTCAAAAAAGATGCCCTGGAAACCTGGGAGAAGATCACCGAAACATTCGGGGGAGACAAAACCTGGGGCAAGGAAGCCTGGAATAAGATAAAGACTGCTGCCAAATGGGAAGACGGTGAAAATACCGGATGGAAAGGGCAGATCGATAAGTTTGTCGCGATAGGAAAAGGCATCTGGGAAGTCGCCAAAGAAACAGGGAAAGGCGTCTGGGACGGAAGTACGGAAATGCTGAAAGGCGACTATGAATCCGCCACTTCTGCCTGGGGAAAAGTAAAAGACGTGTTCAAAGGAGGAGGAAGCATTTTCTCCAAAGGAAAAGATGCCATCAGTGCCGTGAAAGACACGATCGGTCGCGGCAAAGACTGGAAGGAACGCGTAGATAACGTGAAAAAGATGGGGGGCGAAGGCTGGGACGGTCTGAAAACAACCGGGGAGGAAACCTGGTCGCAGGCATCGGAAAAAGCAAAAGGTGCATGGGATTCTGTAAAAGGTACCTGGGGTAATCTTAAAAAAGTTTTTTCCCGTAATAAAGAAGAGGAAGAAGAAAATGCACTTGATGCAGTAACCGATAACTCACTGTCAGAAACAATAACCGGAGCATCCGAGAAAGCGGAAAACCTTCAGGGGAACCTTTCTACGGAGGAAGCCGGCGTAATGGCCCAAAGCAGTGACGTAATTGCCGGTGAGGCCAAACAGGCCGGTGTGACATTAAGTTTCGGCAGCCTGGTGGAAAATATCCAGGTAAGCGGAAATAAACTGAGTGAAAGTGTATCCGAAATACAGGATCAGGTAGTGGAGGCACTGATTAACGCATTGAAAATAGCACATGTTCAAACACAATAACCGATGGCAGTAAACAGAATATCTATTGACGAATTATTGGGAATGGCGCGGATAAGCGCGCAGGATTCCCCGGTAGACAAGGAACCCTTGTCGAGCCTCTCCGAAGATGCAGTAGCAAAAGCGGAAGAGGAAATTGAAGATGCCATACGCAATAACTATAACGGTACGCCTATGGTAATGCCCCTGCTGGTAAAGCGGAGGGATGAGTCGGATTACTGGCTGGTGCCGCTTGAACCTGCTATCAGTGTGACCGGCAAAAACGTCATTGTCACCCGCAGTGTTTCCAAAAGCAAGCTGAAAGGCTCCGTAAAGGAATACTGGGCGCAGGACGATTATTCTATCACCATCCGGGGGAAAATCGTCGGAAGTGCCAACAGCGCTTACCCGAAGTCGGATGTGCAGCGGCTGATCCGGTACTGTGAAGCAGGCACCGAGCTGGATGTGCAATGCCGGTTGTTGGAACTGTTCGGAATAGAGAAGATGGTCATCAACAGCTTTGAGTTTCCTTTTACAAAAGGGGAAAACAACCAGCATTATGTGATTACCGCTACTTCCGACAGCAGCTACGACCTGTTTATTAACCTGAATGAGGAGGAGAATAATGTTTAGTATGGACTGGAAAATAACGGTGGGAGAGTACCAACTGATGATGCTGGATTCCGTAGAAATCCACAAATCGGTGGATCTCCTCTCCGATACAGCAGTGATAAAACTGCCCGGTACCCTTTTCAATAGTACCACCAATGTGGAAGACAAAATACGCAGGGGAAGCAAAGTGATTATTGAACTAGGGTACAACGAAGACCTTCATGAGGAATTTATCGGGTATGTAAAGGAAATTTCTACCGAAAACGGATGCATCCGCCTGACATGTGAGGATGCCTTGTTCCTGATGAGAAATCCTATCCCCGACAAAGAGTTCACGGATGTTACACTGACGGAAATTGTAGAATATGTATCCGTGGAAGTAAAGGAAGACATCCTCTACGAATGCGATTACGAAATGAAATACGATAAATTTATTATCAAGGACAGTACCGGATACGACATTCTCATGAAATTGCAGCAGGAAACGCGCGGGAACATCTATTTCAAAGAACGGACCCTGCATGTACACCCGGCATACGAAGAAATATTCGGAAGGGTAAAATACGACTTTGCACTGAATATCGAAAAATCCGGGTTGCAGTACAAGAATACCGACCAGCATTTTTACCAGATCGATGTGGAAACGACCGGGAAAGACGGCAAGACGGTGAAAGTAACGGTCGGTGAAGTAGGAGGGGACAAGAAAGTACTCAAGGTCTATGGCATCACGGACGAAGAATCCATGAAACGCCTTGGGGAAGAAGAAATAAAGCGCATCACCTATAACGGGTACGACGGGTATATCAACACCTTCCTCATTCCCTTTGTGGATAGTGGCTACCTGGCCCATATACACGACGAAGACGATGAGCATAAGGATGGATGGTATTATGTAAATGCCGTTACCACGACTTTCAGCAAAGCCGGGGCGGTAAGGAAAGTGCAACTCGGATTTAAATACGAAGAAGGAGAGACGGAAAATGGATAAATACGCACAACTAGTAGAACTGCTGAAAGGGAAAAGCGGCATCGGAATGGGAGGGACCCTGTTTAACGCTACGGTAACCAGCGTGGAAGGAGAATATTGTACGGTCGATATAAACGGACTGGAGATCACGGAGGTGCGGCTCAAGGCAACGATAAACGAGGCTGAAAACTACTGTCTCATAATCCCCAAAGCAAGATCGATGGTGACACTCGGTTCTTTCTCCGGGGATTTCCGGGACCTTGCCGTATTGAAGGTCGATGAAATAGAAACCATTGAGTATGTACAGGACAACCTGCAGGTTACGATTGATACGCGGAAAGGAAAAATTGCAGTGAATAACACCGGAAAAGGAATCGGATTACATTCTTTATTGATAGAACTGGTCGATTTATTACAGAACTTTTCCGTCAATACACCGGCAGGACCCAGCCTGGGGTTAATCGTACCTACACAGGTGGCCCTCACCCAGTTCAGTAAAAACATTCAGGAATTAGTCATGGAATAATACTCCGGAAGGAATAAAAAGTAAAAATAAAACACAATAAAAAGCAATCAATATGGCAGATAAAACATCAACCACAAACCTGGCAGGGGCATTTTACACGGTCTTTAAAACACTGCAGGAGTGGGAGTACAACAAAGACAGCGACGATTTCAGGGAAGATGCCCTGAAATACCTGTCCGATGGACTGGCGGATGCAGTCGCGGACTATATTCAGCAGGGAAGTGTGGAATACGACGGCGCATCCCTCACTTGTCCGGGGTGCGGGGGAATGATACAAGGAACATTCGGAAAAGACAAATTGCAATTTACATAAGTATGAAATAACGCATGAAAATCAAATGTTTACATTTCAAGAGTATGACATTTTATTTTCCATGCTTCCATACAACCGATTTAATAAAAATAAAAAATGACGTATGAAATAACGCATGAAAATCAAATGTTTACATTCTAAGAGTATAACATTTTATTTTCCATGCGGCATTCCATACGACCGATTTAATAAAAATAAAAAATGACGTATGAAAGGAACAGGAATTTCAATCAACAACGATACGCTCGATATCAATATCGCTACATCCGGTGCTTACCACACCTTTCTCATCGAGAAGACGATGTATCAGGATCAGGCGTTTATCCTGCGGGCACATGCCGGCGAGATAAAAGAGAAACCCACGCTGGGAGCGGGGCTTTCGGATATTGCAATGGACAACGACCGGCTGGCGTGGCGGAAACGCATCCGGCAGCAGCTCGAAAGCGAAGGGTTCAACATCAAAGACCTCAGGTTTAACGGAATCAATCAACTGGAAATAGATGCGGAATATAATAGTTAGAAACAAGCAAACCCTGTTTGACCTCGCCATCCAGTACTGTGGCCAGGCGGAAAGTGTTTTCGACGTAGCGCTCGCGAACGGCCTTTCCATCACAGACAGGCTTACTCCCGGGGAAACACTGAAGATGCCCCCGGTAGAGAAAAAAAGGATTGTGGAATACTTTGCGGTAAACCAATTTATACCCGCCACCGAGTACGAAGAAATACAACTTTGCGAAGGAATCGGTTGCTGGTACATCGAAATTGACTTTATCGTAAGCTGATCCTCTATCCGGATAGTTATAAAAATTAAACAAAAAATTAACAATACAATGGCACGAACAATTGCAGAAATAAAAGACGAAATGACTTTCCGTTTCCTGACTACCGAATCGGTGAAGTCAGCATACGGAATAGAAGAAGACAAACTGGCCAGCGGAGAAGCTAGCTTTGATACGTACTTTTCCAAAGTAAGCCTTGAAAGCATCCTCTTTTACGTGGTGGCTTTCGCTATCTGGTCGCTCGAAAAAATCTTCGACCTCCACAAAGCAGAAATGGAAGAACTGCTCCACACCAAACACTCGCACACCCTGCGGTGGTATGTGGTAAAAGCAAAAGAGTTTATGTACGGAAGCGTTACCCATCCCGACGGGTCGGTTTCCAACCAGTACGAAGAAAACCTCGGGCTTTACCACGACGAATACGACCTGACAGGCCTTTCGGACTTTGAAATAGAAAAAGCCCGCATTATCCACTATGCCGCCTGTGAGCGCAGCGAATTACCCAATAAGCAGGTACAGCTTACCCTGAAAGTGGCCAAAGACGGTGGGGAAGAGCTGGAAGCGCTGAGCGATTCCGAGCTGGATGCCTTTTCGGCCTATATCCTTCAGATCCGGGATGCCGGGGTAAAGATCAAGTGCATGTCGGAACCTGCCGACCAGATGATCCAGCAATGGACTATCTACTATGACCCGCAGGTACTGGACGATAAAGGCCGTCGGCTGGATGACCCTGCCGCAGGAAGTGTGGTGGAAACCGCGATCCGGAATTACCTTAAAAACCTGCCGTTTAATGGAGTCTATGTGAAAACGTACCATGTGGATGCTATCCAGCAGGTGGAAGGTGTAAAGATTCCTGTATTAGAAAAATGTGAAATGAAACGTGGAAATGGCACAAATGACGTACCCGTGGATGACGGGGGAGTAACACCCTATGCCGGCTGGTTCCGGTTTTATGATGAGTTGAATAATAAAGATGAAATATGTTTGAAAATTGATTATAAACCTTCTATGGATATGAATGATACCAAACTTCGTAATGCCAGTACCGGGAATTAAATTAAAAACAGGATGTATGAAAACAGAAATATTTAACGTTTGCTACAGGCGGCTTGTCCGCCTGTTATTACCGACTTTCCTGCGGAAGGACTTAACAGTTGGTTTGCTGGAAAGCCTTTGTGAACCGATACGTAAGCTCTTTGAAAACAATTATAAATTAATTGCGGATAGGGATACCGAAGGCACGAATTACCGGGACTATAACCTGTGCCGTGCCGGTGTGACTTCCAGCACCTGTCGATTGGAATATATGGCAAACTTCCACCTGAACCGGGAAAAAATGTATAGTGATGCTATAGAAGAGCGGATACGAATAGAAGAAATCGATGGTTATGAATTGTTTTATGTTTACCTGGGAGGACATATTCCTACCCTCTCTTATGATGAAAATGGAAACCTTCAGACAGGAAGTGCCCAGGATGAAGAGAGGTCCCTCACGTTATGTACACTTATAGAAGGAAACCCATTAGCCCTCCATACGCAGGCGGAAACGGGGCAAACAATAAGTGATTTCAGAGTGATTGTCCCTGCTTCTTTATTTCGGCTGGGAACAGATGATTATCGGGAAATTTTATTGAGAAGCTTAATAAAGAGTTATATGCTTGCTGATAAGAAATTTGAGATTGTACAGGGATAAATAGTACCGGTCTGAAATAGGGCCGGTACTATTTTGTTTTTATTCTTTAATGATTTTAAAGGAAAATGTTTCTTTGTCTGTTTGTAGTATAATAAGGTATAATCCTTTTTGCAGGGAAGAAGTATTTATATCCTGTTTTCCTTTGACAATCGGTTCCTGTAAAGCAATCTGTCCGGAAATATTTAATATAATAAGATTTCCTTTTTCTTTTTTCCATTCAAAAGAAAGGGTATTGTTTATTTTAGAAGGAAAATTAAATTTATTTTCTTCGATGATTCCCCCTATAGAAGTATTAACCGGATTATACCATAATTGATTGTCATACCCATTTCGGTTGGAGTGTCCGGTTACCAGATAGGGGATATCATTTAATACAAAAAAGACAGTGCCGCTAATATCTTCGTTATAGGCTGTTATGATAATTTCTTCTTCATATAAAAATGTTTTTTTATCTACATCGTAAGGCATTAAATATCGTTGCTCATAAATATAAGGTATATTATCAAGGACAAAACTTTTATGTTCACTAGAAGTTCGTTGTATTGTTTCTCCTAACCAGTTATAATCTAAAGTCCAGGTATCTATATTAGGATTGTACTTAAAAGCACTGCAGGAAGGTGTAGATTCCGCCCCGCCCCCTACATAATATCCCATGCCGTTGATGGCAAATCCGGCAGCATATTTTTTAGCTGCAATATTTTCGCTATTGATTTTATACCAATTTCCATTCTGGAACTTATAAAATGTATTGGTCACTTTATAATCTTTTATCCCCCCCCTACATAGGCAATATTGTCAATGACAAAGGAGACAGCGTCCTGTCTGTTCTGCCCGGGAAAATCCGCACCTTCTTTTACCACCCATGTCTGTGCGGAAAGGGAAAAGGTAACGCAAAGGGCAGCCACGAGAGAAAAAAATAAAGTAAAAGGTGTTTTCATATTCTTGTCTTTTATATCCATAAAACTTCTACAAAGATAGTTTAATTTCTTAAACGAAAGTGTAAAATAATATACATAATTAACTAAAAAAAAGGAATGACTTTCCGTTTCCTGACTACCGAATCGGTGAAGTCAGCATACGGAATAGAAGAAGACAAACTGGCCAGCGGAGAAGCTAGCTTTGATACGTACTTTTCCAAAGTAAGCCTTGAAAGCATCCTCTTTTACGTGGTGGCTTTCGCTATCTGGTCGCTCGAAAAAATCTTCGACCTCCACAAAGCAGAAATGGAAGAACTGCTCCACACCAAACACTCGCACACCCTGCGGTGGTATGTGGTAAAAGCAAAAGAGTTTATGTACGGAAGCGTTACCCATCCCGACGGGTCGGTTTCCAACCAGTACGAAGAAAACCTCGGGCTTTACCACGACGAATACGACCTGACAGGCCTTTCGGACTTTGAAATAGAAAAAGCCCGCATTATCCACTATGCCGCCTGTGAGCGCAGCGAATTACCCAATAAGCAGGTACAGCTTACCCTGAAAGTGGCCAAAGACGGCGGGGAAGAGCTGGAAGCGCTGAGTGATTCGGAGCTGGATGCCTTTTCGGCCTATATCCTTCAGATCCGGGATGCGGGGGTAAAGATCAAGTGCATGTCAGAACCTGCCGACCAGATGATCCAGGTGTGGACTATCTACTACGACCCGCAGGTACTGGACGGGAAAGGCCGCCGGCTGGATGACCCTGCCGGGGGAAGTGTGGTGAAAACAGCGATCCGTAATTATCTTAAAAACCTGCCGTTTAACGGGGTGTATGTTCGTACGTATCATGTGGATGCCATTCAGCAGGTAGAAGGAGTAAAGATCCCTGTATTAGAAAAATGTGATATGAAACGGGGAAATGGTACGAATCAGCAGGAGGTAGACCAGGGAGGTGTCACCCCTTATGCTGGGTGGTTCCGGTTCTATGATGAGTTGAACGATGATAACGGAGTCTGTTTAAAAATCGCTTATGAGCCTTATGTAGATGTAGATGATACCAAACTCCGTAGTGCCAGTAGCGGGAATTAACTTAAAAAAAAGGATCTATGAAAACAGAAATCTTTAACTTATGCTATAGGCGGCTGGTCCGCCTGTTATTGCCTACTTTCCTTCGGAAAGAGCTGACGGTGGGATTATTGGAAAGCCTGTGCGAGCCTGTCCGAAATCTCTTCGAAAAGAACTATAAATTGATTGCGGACCGGGATACCGAAGGAAGCAATTACCGGGACTATAACCTGTGCCGTGCCGGTGTTACTTCCAGCACCTGCCGGCTAGAGTATATGGCAAATTTCCACCTGAACCGGGAAAAGATGTACAGTGAGTCAGTCGAAGAGCGCATCCGGATCGAAGAAATGGATGGTTATGAATTACTTTATCTTTATTTGGGAGGTCATATTCCTACCTTATCTTATGATGAGAATGGAAACCTCCAATCAGGAAGTGTCCAGGATGAAGAACGGCCGCTTATATTATGTACTACTGCAGAAGCAAACCCGTTGGCCCTCCATACGCAGGCGGAAACCGGTGAGACGATCAGTGACTTCCGGGTGATTGTCCCTGCTTCTTTGGTTGATATTGATAATAAAGATTCCCGTTATTTTTTACTGGATGGGTTAATCAAGAGCTATATGCTTCCGGATAAGAAGTTTGAGATTGTACAGGGATAGATTATACCGGTCCGGAAAAGGACCGGTATTCTTTTATTTTTATTCTTTAATGATTTTATAAGTAAAGGATTCACTTCCTGATTGTAAAGAAACAAGGTATAATTCTTGTGGTAAATAAGAGAGATCCATCGTATTTTCCCCTGTCTGAATGTCTTTTTGCATGATTACTTTTCCCGATGTCGTAATAATGGTAAGGGTTGCAGGATTTTTTTTCCAGGTAAAATCCAATGTATTATTTACTTTTGAAGGGAGGGAAAAATCATCTTCATTTGCAACATATATAGATGATGTAGCCGCCGGGTCATACCATAATCTTTTGTCATAAGTGCCATTGGAATATCCATGCACTTTGTATGGGACATTATGTAAAACAAAAAAAGATGCACCACTGGTTCCTAAAGGGAGGATATTTTCCCGGTATAGAAATTGTTTTTTATTCACATCATAAGGCATTAAATAATATTCGTCAAAAACATAAGGTGTATTATTCACAATAAAACTATTATGCTGAAATTTAGTAAGGTATCCCCCCCTGAACAGAAGAGTCCACACATTGGTAGCGGGATTATATTCGTAAAAAAAAGGGTTGGCAGTAGTCGCAGTAGGAGGTCCACTACTTCCACCTGCCAAATATCCTACCCCGTCAATTGCAAAAGCAGTAGCATGCCTTACAGGGTTTACCTTATTATTTGTATTGTCCAATTTTATCCACTGTCCATTATGGAATTTATAAAAATCATTAGTAACTTCATAATTTTCTATCCCTCCCCCCCCCTACATAGGCAATGTTGTCAATGACAAAGGAGACAGCTGCATATCTGGGCTCACCGGGAAAATCTGCTATTTTTAGCCATGTATCGGTTACCGGGTTGTATTCATAAAAATCATTGTATAATTTTGAACCGTTTACTCCTAATCCCACATATCCTTTTCCGTTTAAGATAAAAGACACAGCAGCAGATCTGGGTTCTCCCGGAAAGTCCGCAATCTGTGTCCATCTTTCTTCTATGGGATCGTACTTGTAGAAATCAGAATAATTGGTTGATGTACGGCTATAATATCCGGTTCCTACATAAGCAATATTATCAATCACGAAAGAGGCAGCATCATACCTGTGTTCACCGGGAAAATCCGCCCCTTCTTTTACCACCCATGTTTGTGCGGAAAGGGGAAAGGTACCATAGAGGGCAACTAGTATAGAAAAAAATAAAGTAAAAGATGTTTTCATATTCTTGTCTTTTATAGACATAAAACTAGTACAAAGATAGTTTAATTGTAAAACAAAAGTGTAAAAAAATGGACATAATTAACTAAAAAAATAATGGACAGGAGCGGCGGGAAGAGGCTGCACTATCGCCCCTTTCACTTCAAAAGCGAAGTATAATTCAAGAACCCGTCATCCAGCCGCGTAGCGGCGGTATATCATTAGCCGTGCGGTCTCAACCCACGGGAAAAAGGGAAAAGTTTCAACGCAGGGATAAAAGGGGATTGCTTTTTCTTTTGTTTTTACCTTGTTGTGTATCCTATCAAATCGTTATATGATGGATGTGGAATGTAATCAAAATGGATGCGTTTTTTACAATTTTATTTTGTTTTGATTTCGAATTTTTGTTTGTGATTTCGTTTTCGTTTCTGTTTCCGTGGGTTGAGACCGCACGGCTAGTAACCTATCGCCGCTACGCGGCTGGTCCGCCTGCTGCTGCCGACCTTCCTGCGGAAAGACCTGACGGTGGAGCTGATAATGATATATATTGATTTACAAATCAGTACAATTAAATTTAAAAGTCCTGCTTTCAGGTTTTGGGATTCCTTTTTGCCGTAATATTTCTCCGGGACGAAGACACGATAAAAAAAGTGTAAAGCCTTTACACTTTTTTTTTAATTCCTTTACCGGGGTCGTACCTTTGTCTAAGAAGGAAAAATATAAAACAGAATGCAATAGGCGAATCCGGTATCCTTCTTCTTGCCTGTTGCCTGATGTTTTTACTTTTCCCTTAGAAATAACAATATCTATAACAATAAATTTATAAAAAATGGGTAGATCGATTATAAGTTGTGCCGATACAAGTGGGCAGGCACAAAGCAGCCTTTCGGTTGATTTCAGGGACGGGGAATATTACTTTCTGGTGGGAGAGAAAATGTCTATCACCAGGGTAATAACAGCCAATATCACCCTGATTCAGTACAAGGGAGAAACAGAAGCAGACACCGCATGGAAAAATATTCCTCTCGGCCAGGATATAGATCTAAGTCTGGAGGAGTATATCGGACAACAGGTGATTTTCCGTGCGGAAACAACAGGGACCTATTGTTCGGCGTATTTCCGGATTGCGAAACATTTCTGATAGGGAAATATAGGATTAAATCTCCGGTATCAGTTTTCCGTAAACAGAATATACGCCTGTACCTATCCCGGAAGAATTACTGTTTGTAACCTATCAGGCTATTATTTCTGCTCACATAAGCGAAGAAGACAATAAAAGAAAATCTATTCCGGAACGGTATTAGATAGACATACGCGGAACGAGATAAAGAAATACAGAGTGGACATGTTTTTTTAGTTGGTAATTAATGAATGCAGGGCAACCCGGCTATCCATAGGAGGCCGGGTTTGTTTTTTTACTTTTCTGTTGGATGTCCCGTCAACAAGGCAATATTAAAAAATAGTGTAAACCCTTTACACTATTTTTTTTCTCCGGCTCCCGACTCCCTAACTTTGTATACAGAAGAAGGATCCCCGGGAAACAACCCGGTGAAAAAATAAAGATAAATGAATGTTTAACTAATTAACAAATTAAAGGATATGGATGAAATTAAATTCGGACACGAAGGGGGATTTCCCTTTACCCAGGATACCCTGGCATGGATGCAGAATACTTATTCGACGGCATTAAATGCCATTGCAAAAAGTTTCGGATCAAGGGTGATTATAAGCGGATGTGAAGAGAGTACTAATAGTGTGAGTGATGGCTGGGCATTATACAATGGAGAACTGATCTTTGTAAAAGGAGGCAGTAAACTACCATATGTTCGCCTAAATGGAGAAGCTTCAGGTTCCTACTCATTGGATTTTTTGTTAGATAAAAGATCCAAAAAGGTGATGTTGAAAAGACAAATGGAATTTACTTCACTGGCGAGTGGTAACGTTCCGTGGAGTGATTTTAAGAGGATCAATTCATTTGCGGGTGGAGGATTGATTGATAGTATTAATGCGCTGTACGTGAAATCGGGTGAAATAGATCGACATATAGGTTCAACGTCTAATCCGCATGAAGTAAGTTTTGATCAATTGAAGAATGTATATATCCCGAATTATAAATCGGACTCTTTGAATTCACCCAATGCTGAATCTCTGGCTACCAGTAAGGCTGTTTATGATTTGAAGCAAACTATAGGTTTACAATTGGTTGGAAGAGTACTTACTAGGGCTACTATAATATACGGACGTGTAAATAAAATCGAAAAATATGGAATAGTAAGGGATTTTATAAGTAATGTTATAGGAGGGAACAACGGTATGCTTGTTGGTGATTATACGGTGATTTTATCACAACCTATAAATTGTAGAGATTATCTTGTTTTACCATTCATTGAAAATGGAGTTGCAACTACTAATAAATTTTATCCATTCTTAAATGATACTGGGGAATATTTGGAAGATCCTGTTAATGTAAATGAGGTCAATTTAAGAGTGACGTATAACTCGTATTTACAATCTGGTTATCCTATGGATAATCAGATTATATATACTCCAGTTTTACAGGTCCTCGTATATAAGTTTGATAATAATATGAGTATAAACGAATAATCAAAAAATAGAAAACTAATCATGACAAAAATATCAAGAACAGACTTAAAAAACCGTTTCAGACAGTACATGAAACCCGAAGAGTCAGACTTTGCAAACTGGCTGGATAGCTACTGGCATCAGGATGATGAAATCCCCATCGAAAAGATTAAGGACTGGGAAGATGAACTGGCCGGAAAAGCGGATAAAGAAATCCTGGACCGTTATATGAAGCTTCGTCGGGTGGTAACAGCCGTCAGTAATTACAACGCGCTGTTGACCTATTCCAAAGAAGGACTGGTAGATGGAGATGCCATTGTAGTAGCAAAAGATTCGAATCACAACAATAGTACTACCCTGTACATTCTCTCAGCTACTACCTGGAGTTATTTTATGTCCTGGGAAGGTGGGGAAGGATTGAAAGCAATTGATGAAGAAAGTGAACAGCCTTTGACGGCTGCGGAACTGGAAGTGAAATACGGGGATAAAGGTATTGGCTTTGAAGTCTGGTGTAAAAGGGCATTTGTAAAATACACCAAATTCTCGGAATACTTCGATGACAGCCAGGAAAGAGTAAGCCTCTGGCACCAGTTTAATTACAAGACACAGGATAATGACCCGGCACCGGAATCCAGTATTTCGGTAACTCCTACCTCCATGTCTGCCCGGAGTTTTGCCGTTAATAACGGAAAGTTGTATGCCGTAGGGGGACTTTTATACATTTTTGATGGAACTAACTGGCAGCAGATAACCAGCGTAAAGAATCCTCCGGTTGCCACGATCGCTTATGGAGAAGATGTATTTTATGGAGCCTCAAATGGGTTGTATCAGGTAAAACCAAGCGGAGAAGTAGTCAGAATACCTGCTCTTAACCACTTTGGTTTTGAACTTGACGTATCGGCCAGTGATTTCTATAGTTTGGCGTATGATGAAGATGTCTTTTTTGCCGGTGCAGGAGAGCATTGTGAATTAGGAGTATACAAAATGTCCGAAGATGGAAAAAGTATGGTAGGAACAAACTTGTCATTCTTTTTACAATATAATAAATCGGAAAGCTACTGGGTGAGAAAAACAAATAGTACGGTTTGGGCGGGTAGTTTAGCCCTTCCGGAAAGTGGTAAGCACCAGAATGCCGGATTATATTACTGGGATAAAACGGATCCGGAAAGTAAAAAATTTGTACTTACTAATCTGACTACCGGAAATTACAAGGATATCGTGGAATTCAACGGATATGTTTATGCCTTGGGAGAAAGCGGGGAAGGTTTGTTTAAAAGTCCGGTGAATAATTATAATTCTTTTACTCAGGTAGCTGCCGGCCATAGCTTTAATAAAGGGGTGGTAATAGATAATAAAATGTATTTGTGTTCTGGCAATGGATTATATGTGATGGATACGAATGACACGATGCAGCATATTACTACGGTTGGTGATATTTCCGGGTTGTCTTCATTCGGAAATTTATATGCTAACTGCCATAATGCGGTAAAATTTAAAGATTACATTTTTGTTTGCCATTGGAATGGTATGTATGCTATAAATACTACCAATAATAAAGTAGAATATGTAATAGAAGCACCGAATGCATCTTGTGAACATGCTATTGAATATAACGGCAAATTGTATGTCGGATTCCATGTATCTACCGGGTTACATATTATAGATGTAAAAGAGGACTAAGATATACAGGTAAAGGGAGACGGGAGACGATATATGGAAAACCTCCCTGTTTTCCGATACTGATAGATTTATAAATGATAAATCATACTAAGATAAATGAAACAATGGAACTTACTACCCGGAACAAGATTTAATGATCTTACGATTCCGGAAAATGCAATTTATGTAGATAGTGAAAATGGGAACGATACTACCGGGGAAGGAAACATGGAAAGTCCTTACAGAACTCTTGTGCAGGCACGGACCGGACAGCGTTCTTCCTACATCGTCTGCCGGGGTTACTTCGATGAAACGTTGAGTACCCTTGCAGGAACCGCCTATGTGATAGCGGATACCCTTTACGGAGCGACGTATGCGGGAAATTTAACGATGGCAAATTCGGGGCAGATCCATTATTTTAACTGGCTTTTTTATTACAATGCCACTTATTACGAAAATTCCCGGTCCAGCAGCCACGATTACTGCTGGTGTATAAATAAAGAGGACGGAAAATGTTTTGCCGTTGTTCCGGTAGAAGAGACCACGAATAAATATTTCCGAATCGGTAGTTTTTACAGGCAGGACTTCGTTATGAATGCGCCTACCAGTTCGGGATATTATGCGGACAGGGCATGTGCTGAAAAATGCAGTGTCCGCATTTATACGACAAACAGTTATTCTCAGATGGATTACTCGGTATTTAAGGATTGTACTTTTTATATCAATACGGAAACAGAACCGCTGGAATTATCCGGTACGGACGAAGAACAAACCACTCAGTTGATAGAAATCCTCTCAGCCCTCAAACCGGCTTATGGATATGAGCATATTAAGATTACTTCCGGTCCGTTATTTAATGACCCGGAAAAAGGGGATTTAACCATTCATCCGGATTCGGTATTATTAAACAATAAAATTTATAAGGATTCGGTGAATTATTTCTATCCCTGTGCTTTTCCACCTGCCCTGAATATTAAAATGAGGCCGGATTCGCAGGGAGAAAAGAATGCATTTGATGAAACTTCTGTATCCGGAGGACTTTTTATCACGGATAATGGCTGCCTGGAATTGCAGCGTGACGGCGCCGGAATGCCTATAGAAGGCGGTCTGATTGATACGAAAGTAATTACGCTGGATAAGAAATTTACCTTGGGAGGGATTAACGTAGTGCTGGAAAATGATGAACTGAATGCCGGGGTGCATCTCGGAAATATCCGGAAAACAGTGAAAGTCCGCGTAAAAAATAATGTGGAAAAGATGGTTTATTCATGGGCTCTGGAGGAGGGAGCTACTTATATGAACCTGGAAAACAACGTGGACATAAAAAATGAGGAAACAGGTGTGGTAAGAAAACTTTTCATCAATGAATCGTTTGTAAAACGCAGTAATGAAACGATAGATTCGGTACATGGAAGCCGTTTCGGACTTCTATTTTCTGCAGAAGAGGAAGGATGGATGGATTGTCCGGCGGACACAGATCTGCTGGTAAAAAAAGTCGGGGATGTAAAGGCCGGCAAACCGGATACCGGAACCGACGGAAATATCCTGACGAATGCTCATCCGGAGTTTTACTCAGAGGAGAATAAAACTCGTCCTGATTTTTATATCACGGCGAAATATGTACAATACCGTGTAATCGTAACAATATAAGCAATATGGAAAAACTGTCAGTAAAAACCGTTGCCTGTACGACAATGGTTTATCTCAGGAAACCTCTTTCTCTTTATTCGCTTTCGACAACTTGGGAGCCGGAGAGAAGGAAGTATCTTAAGGTATCGGGGCATTCCGTTACAATCAGGGAAAACAGAAGACGGATTTTTTCTTTTTAGAACCTCTCCTGCAGGTTAAAAGACAATACAAGGCAGGCTTTTTCCCTGCAGGCTGTGGGTGTCCGTCTGATAGAAAATCAAAAGGAAGAAATCGGGAATAGAAGAAATACGGGATTGTGGATTTGAAAGGTAAAAAGTAGAAAGTAAAACGTAAAAGGCAGGTGGGGAGTGGGAACAGGAATGGACTGGTCCTTATATATGGGGAATGAAGGGTAGGGGAGGAGAATTTGTAAATAATAGAAAATTAAAAAACGAAAGTAATGATACGGATAAAAGAAAATATGGAGTGGAATCCGGAGCTGCCGATAGAAATGCAGACACAGGAAGCGCAAGAGTGGTATTATGAGGAGATCTGTCCTTTATTATGCCTGAGGAAGGAACGCCGGGAAGAAGGAATGGTGGTTCCGGAATGGGATCAGTTGGGAAGACCGTTTAAATGGCTGGTAGAAAAGGATGAATTTATTTTACAGGTGGAAAGAATATACCGGAATGCTAGTGATTGGGGAATTGATAAAGATGTAATTACAGTAAAAGAAAAGGAGGGATAAGATGAGTATAAGACCATGGAATTTAGTGCCGGGATGCAAATTGATAGTGCAGGCCTGGGGTTCATCAAACTGGGTCAGTAATCACGTAATTTCAGAAGATGTAATTTATGTAGATTCTGAAACGGGCGATGACACCGAGGGGACCGGAGCAGCGGATTCTCCTTTTAAAACAATGAATAAGGCATTTGAGGTGGGTACTTCGGAAGTAGTTTGCCGGGGAGTTTTTGAAGAAGATATGGTAAAAGGGAGTGTGAATTACTGTCCGTTTTTTGCTGATTTTCCGCATGCGGCAACTTATATAGGCCCTATGCCAACTGCAAATTCTCAACGATTACATTTACACAATGGCTGGAATGTATATTTTAACAGTAATTTTATAGGAAACAGGGCGTCCTATACTTCCCTGTATGGTTTGATGAAAAATCCGGAAGAGAGGAAATATTTTGCAGTGATGCCTGTGGGGAACACTATGGCCTGCTCTTCATACAGAGTGAGTGTCTCCTTTTTTCCATCCAACGGTTTTGCAGCCTATACGGGGTGTGTAGAAGATGCACAGGTATGGTTCAGGGATACCGGTGGCGAAAATGTAGTGGCAAGAAATTGTACCTTTTTTGTTGGGACTGGGAAAGAAGAAATGGTGATAGAAGGTGAGACGGATGAAGAAAAGTCGGAAAGCCTGGCTTCTCAATTAAACAAAAGATACAATACCACTCGTTTTTCAAATGTCAGGATCACTTCAAAACCATTGTTTAATGATCCGGAGAACGGAGATTTGACAATACACCCGGAATCGGTTGTCTTGCAGAATAAACTTTATATTAATTCTACGGATTATTATTATCCTGCTGCTTATCCGCCGGGCATTTCCCTGAAAATATTACCGAATTCAACCGGGGAAAAGTATGCGTTCGACGAACGGACCATACAGGGATATATACAGATTACCGAAAATAAGACCATCGAACCGGTACGGGATGAAGCGGGAGATTATATCGATGAAGGAAGCATCGATTCAAAGGTCATTACCCTTCAGGAAGGTAGCGCGCTGAAAGGTATTCACACGGTTTTTGAGAATGATGAGCTGAATAGCGGTTTACGGCTGGGAAAAGAGCCCTGGCAGACATTACAGATACGTTACAGGTATGCTGTCTCTTCAACATCGGATCTTGCGTCCCTTAACCGGGAAGGGGTCTATATAAATACCAATGACTTTAACCTGGTTCTTAAAAACAGTCTTACCTCAGCGGAAAGGCCGGTGGTTCCCGGAGAATCTTTTGTGATAAGGGAAAATGAAAGCCTCGATGCTGCACCGGATGGCGCACGGGTAGCTGTATTCTATCCGGATGATTCGGGATGGATGGATTGTTTATGTGCTACGGACCTGCTGGTAAAAAGGGTGGGGGATGAATATGCTGGACCTGCTGACCGGGATGAGGACGGCAATATCCTTACCAATGCGAATCCGGCTTTCTACTCGGCTGAGAACCGGGACCGCCCGGGGTTTCCTGTAACAGCTAAGTATGTGCAGTATCGAGTGAAAATAAGTAAGAAATAATCGGTAAGGAGTAAGAAAGGAAACATAAAAAGTTCAGGGAATGTGTTTTTCCTTCTTCAGGTTTCTGGTTTTTTAGTGGGAGGTGTGCATGATGGCGGATAATGAGTGGATAGGGGTAAGATAAATCCGAAATATCGGAAGGGAAACAACAGAAAAATTATCCGGAACGGATTTTTCCGTATTCCTGAATGTTATCCGGCTATGCAACCAAAAAGGAGCCATGAAACGAATTATCAATAATAAAAATAACTATAAAATAAAATGAAAAAATGGAACATAAAACCCGGTGATGTAAAATATAATATCGGTATTCCGGATACTGTGGTATATGTAGATAGTGAATCCGGGAATGATATTACCGGGGAAGGAACAATGGAAAATCCCTACAAAACACTTAACCGGGGAAGATCGGAAAGTACCAATCTGGTCTGCAGGGGATATTTTGATGAAAATTATCCGTCATTTAGTCCCCGGTCAAATGTTTTTTCGGATACCCTTTACGGAGCGGTATATGCGGGAAATATGCAAATGAATTCAGGGCAGGGTGATTGGACCTACTTTTTAGGGTTTATATTTTATTATACCCCCTTGTATTATGGGAATGTCCGTAGTTATTCGACAGATTTCGGCTGGTTTTTCGGAGAACAGGGGAAATGTTTTGCTATTTTACCCGAGAATGGAAGTCCGGGCAGGCGGGTAGGAAGCTTTTATAAACAGGATTTTTATATGTCGAGCAATCCTGGTTTTTATGCAGAAAGAGCCTGTGCGGAGGATTGTAAGGTATATATTTCTACTCTGGCGGCTTCTTCGAATATGAATTATTCTGTGTTTAAAAATTGCACATTTTATCTTGGTGATGCTACGGAACCGTTGGAATTACAAGGTACGGATGAAGAACAGACTGCGCAGTTGGTCGCGGCGCTTACGGAAATACGCGCGCTGGATTTTTCCCAGGTAAAGATCACTTCCGGTCCGTTGTTTAATGATCCGGAAAACGGAGACCTGACATTGCATCCCGATTCTGTGGCGGTGGAAAATAAAATATATACGAATTCTGTTGATTTTTATTATCCATGCGCATTTCCACCGGCATTAAACGTAAAAATCCTGCCGGATTCGCAGGGCGAAAAGAATGCGTTCGATGAAAATAGCATTGTCGGACCCCTGTTGATTACGGAAGAGGGTTGTATCGAACCCATCCGGGATGGAGACGGATTTCCAAAAGGAGACGGACAGATCGATTCGAAGGTAATCACGTTGGACAGACGGTTTACGATTAGCGGAGTGCATGTCGTGCTGGAAAATGATGAAATAAATAATGGAGTTCATTTAGGAAACGAGCTGGATATTGTGAAGGTGCGGATCAAGAACGGAATTGAAAGGCAGGTGTATGAATGGGAACTGGAAGATGGAGCCGTGTATCTGAATATGAGTGCCGGGACGCAGATAAAAAACGAGGAAACCGGAAAGATCAGGGAGTTATTGGTAAATGAATCTTTTGTGAAACGGAGCCATGAAAGTGTCATCACTCACGAGTATGGGCCTTTCGGACTCTTGTTTAGTGCTACTGAAGAAGGGTGGATCGACTGTCCGGTCGAAGAAGAACTGCTGGTGAAAAAAGTAGGGGATGTGGAGTCCGGCAGGCCGGATAGGGATGAGGAGGGAAATATCCTGTCCAATGGGAATCCTGCTTTCTATTCGGAGGAAAACAGCCTGCGTCCGGATTTTTCCGTAACGGCAAAGTATGTGCAGTACAGGGTAATTATTAAGGTGTAAGCAACATGGAAAAACTAAACGTACAAAATGTTTCCTGTACAGTATCGGAAGACCATCGGACCCCGCTTTCTATCGGAACAGTTTCTGCTACAGTGAGGGAGGACGAAAGAAAACCACTGGCGGTATTTGCCTCCTCTTGCCTGGTAATGGAAAATACGAGGAAACTTTTTTCCCTTTCTTCCTTTTCCGGTCAGTTAAAAAAGAATACCCGCCGTTTCTTTTCTTTGGGGAGTGTTTCCTGTGGGTTAAAGAAAAACAGCAGGCGTACTTTTTTCCTAAAGTCGGTTTCTGCTCCGTTGAAGGAGCGAACGGATCTGAGGATAGGGACAGGAAGAAATCAGGGGATATGGATTTGAGAAGGTCAGGAAAAAAGGGTTATCACCAAACCACTCTTCCCTTCTGTGAAGGGAAGTACCTTTTAGCTACGCTAAAAGGGGTAGGGTTAATCCACGGTTGATACACCAGAAAGGTTACCTTGCTGCTTTCTGCCAAACCCCACCCCTTTGACGAAGTCAAAGGTACTCCCCTCGTACGTTTGCATGA
>JAJQEC010000037.1 GCA_021201815.1 Candidatus Azobacteroides sp.
ATGCAAACGTACGAGGGGAGTACCTTTGACTTCGTCAAAGGGGAGGGGTTTGGTGGTAAGCCACAATTTAACCCATCTGTTTTATCATCCTGTGTCCAACCCTCCTCTCTTCCCTTCTCCGAAGGGAAGAGAGGAGGGTTTGGTAAAAAGTAACAATTTCATTCCTCTTCTCTCATCAACTTCTAAAAATAAACACAATTTTACAAAAAAATAACACTTTCCTTCATTTATTTCTTGCAATATATTCACACTATAAATTATTGTTACTACATTAGCCCCGGCAGTAATAGGATATCCGCAGTGTGTGTTCATTAATAAAGATATTCTTGTTATATAATTCATAAACACTAGTGTGTATGACTTTTATCAGGTTTATTCCGTATGAGGATAGGGGTTATTTTATATATACAACCGCTCTCATTTTGATTAAAAAGTACATGCCGGCATTGCCGAATAAATAATATATTAATTAATACGAGAATCAGGAAAATGAAGCGTACGTTTATTTACAAGGATGAGAAGTCTGATAAGTTCTGGGCTATCGAAATAACCGGAACCAGCTTTACGGTAAATTATGGGAAAACGAATACTTCCGGACAGACCCAGACCAAGGAATTTGCTGATGAAGTAACCTGCTTAAAAACTGCGGAAAAGCAGATCCGGGAAAAAACAAAAAAAGGGTATGTGGAAGTTGGAGACGACGGACCCGCTGGAAAGAAAGAGGCTTCACAAACCTCTCCGGAAAAGGAAACTACCAGCAAACCTGCGGAGAAATCTGCAAAATCAATCTCTGTGGAAGCAACTCCTGTTTCCCGACCCGGGAAAAGAACTTTTATTTATCAGGACTGTGATACACATAAGTTCTGGGATATTGAACCGGATGGAAAAAAGATTATTATCTCTTATGGGAAATACGGTTCCAAACCACGGACAGACATAAAGACGTACGAAAGCGAAGAAAAAGCAAAAAAAGAACTTCCGAAGCTGGTCCGTAAAAAAACAACTGCCGGCTATATGGAAACCACCGAAGGTGCAGAACCGCTGCCTGATATTTCCCATCTGCTGGTTAAGCGGGAATTCCCATTTTCTACTGAACGCATGTATGTAGATGGATATGAATGGGATTCTTTGGAAAAGATCCGGGAAAGCCTGGAAGATGATGTGGAATGGCAGTTAAAATGCGGAGTGCACAAAGAACCATTAGAACCCGCATTACTGGATAAGATGGCGGAAGTAATCCGTCAGAACTTCGATGATAAACATGAGATTATCCGATTGGCAAATGAATTGGCTGCAAAGAATCTTGAACGAACAAATCCCAGGCCGGTTAAAGTGAAAGAGCCGTTTGTATTACCAAAAAACGGAAAGATTACCAAAAAGCTCCTTAAACAAATGCGGGATGCAATCTGGGAAGAAGATACAGACATTGTAAAAGCAATTCTTGAATTCGGGGTCACCGGCAATCATGCACATAATGGGAATGCTCTTTTTATAGATGCACTCGCCGTAGGGAATCCTGAAATTATCCGGCTCATGACGCCCACTCTTACCGACTATATGGCAGGAGAAGAAGAATATTACCGGCATCACCTCTGGTCGTTTGCCTGTGAGATCTTTTCCTGTAAAAAAGAAGTGATAAACGCGGTACTCGATGCCGGATATGACCTGAAAAAAGATCCGTATGTGCTGGAGCATATCGGAAAAGTAAAGGATCTGGAAGTTGTAGCACGCATTCTTCAGATCATACCGCTTACAAGTGATTCCGGACAGGCAATGATTTCGGCTGTCAACCATGGAAATATTCCTCTGATTGATTTTCTGCTGGAGCGAAATGCATGTCTCGACGGTATGGACTACATAACCGGTGAATTCCTTATGCACATTGCCTTGCTTCGTTTTTATCAGAAAAATATGGACGTCATCCGCCGTCTGCTTGAAAAAGGTGCGGATATGCACGCAGTGTCAAAAGGGTACCTCGACAGACATGGGAACACAGAAAAAAGAACCGGTGGTGGTAAAACCCCGATGTCGGCTTTTACGGAAAGTGTCGGACGGTATGGGGGACTTACTCCGGAAATCAAAAAACTATTCAGCGAATACGAAGGCGAGGTTAATTTTACACCGGAACAGGCATTTAAGGCTGCCCGTGAAGCGCAGCCTTATATTCTGGAACATTATCTCAAAAATAACGATGTGAATATCCGTGATGAAAACGGTGCTACTTTACTCCATCATACTCTTTTACAGGAATCAAACACAGATACGGAAAAAATGATCCGGATGCTGGTGGAAAAGGGAATTGATGTCAACGCAAAGGATAAAAATGGTCGGAACGCACTTTTTTATATGGATATCAGAACCTGTTATTTCGGGCAATTATCAGTAGTGGAATATCTTAAACAACAAGGCATTGATATAAATTGTACGGATAATAACGGGATGACTCCCATTATGTTTCATACCATTCAACGCCCGGAAAAATATGACGGGGAAAATAATGAGAACAGCAAAAAAGATTCGGAATACAGCGGCCGGGCATCTGCACTGAAATTTCTTACCCGTGCCGGTGCGGACCTGAACCGTCGGTTTGCCGACGGAAAAACGATCTTTCATTATATTCCTACGCTGCCTACTTTTTTTGAAGATGATGAGATTGTGGAAGAGATGATGAAAAAAGGTGGAGATCCTAATCTTATGGATGACCACGGAAAAGCACCTCTTCATTATTGCATCAGTGAAAAGTATATTGTGGGAATGGATGATCGTATCGATGTATACGTAAAAAAAGGGAAAGCTAATGTCAATGCGCAGGACAAAGAAGGAAATACGCCTCTTCATTCTCTTATTCTGAACGGAGAATCGAGGTCGGTAAAAGATTTACTCCGGCATGGTGCCAACCCGTGCATTCCGAATAATGAGGGAAAAACAGCCGAAGATTTAATGAAAGAAAAAGGGATACTGGACAATTATGCTGATCTGTTGGCTGAATTTCATGCCGCTCCTCCTGAAACACGGAATATTGAACATATATGGCAACCTGTGGAAATAGTAGGGAAGGATAATAACGAACCCATAAAACAGATGGAATTATATGGTTCTTTAGTTTTGAAAGGCCGTGACACTGGGGATCATATTTTCACAGCCGGCAAAAACCGTATGATGTGTAGTGACCTTCATCAGCGGTTTACCTGTATAAACAGTCTGAGTGGAGAAACCATCTGGGAGGAAAAAGATTACGGAGGGCATTCCCATGCTTTTTATCATCCGGAAGATGACCTGATCTATTCCGGATATGACCATCGTGCCGTTGTCGCAACGGATCCGGCTACCGGAGAAACCGTCTGGAAAGTTCATATTGCTTTCAGTTACGACACCTTTTCTTCTTCTTTTATTTTATATGAAGATACCCTTTTACTCTTTCATTCGAAGTCAAGTGCGTACGCCATTAATAAAACAACGAAAAAGATTCAGTGGAAAGTAAAATTTTCCGGGGATCTGAAACGCTATAAAAGTGTCGTATGGAAAAATTATTATATCATTCAACTGGACAAAGGAGATAAGGCGGTCTTTAATCTGATAAATATTACTACCGGGGAAGTGGAGCGGACCATCGAACAGGAAAAAGGATTTAAAGACCGTTACGGAGGTGGAATTGTCGTAGAGAACGATCTTTGGTATATTTCTGATGATGGAAGCATGTGTTGCCTGGATCTGGAATCAGGAAAGATGAAAGACATGGCATTCACCACCGAATACATTCACGATTCACGGAAATTGTTTATTCATGGCTTCTATTATGTGAACGGAAAGTTTTACTTCCGCATCAGTTTGATTCACCATGACGGAAGTGAAGACGGATTTTATGAATGTGATAAGGACATGAATATCAAAAAAATCCTGCCTTATACGGAAATGTTCGAGCAGAGCTATGTGAAAGGAGATACATTGTATTTTATCAGCCAGCATAACCACACGGTTTCAGCTTTATCCCTTACGGAGAAAACCATCCGGGAAATAGAACTGCCCCGTTACAGCGGATTGGATATCATCGAAAGTTATCCGCATGTAAATAACGGAACCCTGTTTATTACTCAATTAGGCGGTAATGAAAATGATGACAAACAAATATTGTATGCCATAAGGTAGTATCGGACAGAAAAGAATGTAATGTATCTCTTTTATTTATTACCATAAATTAAAAACGCAAAGAATCGGAAAACGCAAATGAAGTCAAAACTGCTTTCACCACGTCTTTGCGTTTTTAATTTATATTTTTTCACAGGGTTTATTCTGGCAGCCTGTCTTCTCCAAATAAGAAACCATATTCAGCCAGACCTTTTCCGTTAACCTATGTTTTGCCTCTACTGTAAAACCCGAAGATTTTTCCGACAGGATAATATTCGGATAAGAGCTGAATATATCTTTCAGGTTACTGTATCCGGCTGCATCAAAAATCGCATAGTTACCGCTGTCTTGACCGATCCACTCAAGGAAAGCATTCTTTTCGAACGGCTCTCCCAGGGAAGTATTGATATAAACAGCATTTTCTTTTAGTAAACCCAACTCATATTTTTTTAGTAAAGTTGTATTTCTTGGTAAATGCGTGGTTATTATATCACTTTCCGAAAGCAATCTGTCCAGTTCTCGGTATTCCACTCCATCGGATTCCATTTCCGGTTTTCTGGTTCTGCTGTAATACCGTACTGTCATTCCGAACTGCAAGGCTGTCCGGGCAACCATTGTGCCCAATACTCCCATGCCGATAATTCCGATTGTCTTACTTGTCAGCTCTGTCGGTTCTACTCCCCACTGGTATTTACCCAATCCCTTGAAAAGAGAGATCAATCCGGCAAAGATAAATTCTACCGTACCATAGTCCCCATAATCCCTTACTCCTTTTACGATTATACTTAACTTCCGCGCTTCCGGAATATCCACATTCGCCGATTTTTCGTCATACAGGCTGCAACACATTCCGATATATTTTACAGAAGGACATGCCTGTAGCACCTCCGCGTTCATTCTGGTGTTCCAGCTGACCAGTACACAATCGCCGTCATTTATACGTGTGATGATTTCTTCTTTATTCTCAGGAAAGGTTTCATATATCACCGGCTTTTCTTTCGATAGGGAAAAGATTTTCTCCTTATATTCACCTGTCAGTCCGCATGGATCCAGTTGAATTATTTTTTTGAATTTCATATATTCCATTTTGTTAAGATGCAAAAATAATAAAATTAAAAGATTTCTGTTTTGCTTGTTTTCCGGGAAAAATTGTTGTATCTTTATAAAATCGGGATACATGGAAATAAGCATACTTGCCTATTGAAATGGAAGCCTTACGAGATAATGATAGCCGGTATTTCGATGCAATAGCGACGTCTCATTCGGACAAATTGCAAAAAGTGAAGGCACATATAATAAAAAGGGCAGGCTTTATGACAAAAAAGCTTGCCTTTTTCAGCTAAAAAGCCCGGGCTTTTCCAATGAGAAACCCGGGCTTTTTATTACATTGTCAGATCAGTTTATAGTTGTTGCCTGTACTGTGTAAGATCATTCTCAGTACTGTTTGAGCGCTATGGCCTCACAACGTGTTTACTGATCAGTATTTCGGAGAAATTTTGATGACATACCCACCACCGGGAGCCATAGAAATCTTTAGTTTTCTGTCAGCCGGAATGGTTATTTCTTCTTTTTTATAATCTCTGGCAGCTTTGTCCGCATTGATTCCATCTTTAAATACTTCTCCTGTGAACTCTCCTTTTCCCAGGAAAGACAGGTCCAGTTCAAGCGTGCGGGCATCCCAGTTAGTCATGCTTCCGACATACCAGTCATTGCCTTTCTGACGTGCCAGGGTAATATATTTTGCTATTTCTCCGTTCATGGCAATGGTATTATCCCATACGGTCGGAACCGAAGCTATAAACCGGAGACATTCTTTTTCTTCCATGTAATTTGACGGGCTGTCACACAACATATTCAGCGGAGATTCGAAGATGATGTATTCCGCCAGTTGGCGACAGCGGGTTCCCTGACTCATGCCTTCGCTGTGTACGGCACGGTAATTATCTTTTGACGCATTCCGCATAGCTCCCTGTGTATAGTCCATAGGACCGGCAACCTGACGGACAAAGGGAATAGTTACATCATACGTTACCTGATCTATATTCGGATTCCATTTCATATTTTCCAGTCCATATACTCCTTCGTAGTTTATTACATTGGGATATGTCCGGTGAAGCCCGGTCGGTTTGTATGTACCATGAAAATCTATTAGTAACTTATATTTGGCTCCCATTTCAGCAGCACGACGGTGGAACTCTACCATTATCTGATCATCCCGGTCCATGAAGTCCACTTTAAATCCTTTGATACCCATTTCACTGTAATGTTTGCACACCGCTTCCATATCTCTGTCGAAGGCATAATATCCCGCCCAGAGAATAAGTCCCACATTCTTTGCTTTTCCGTAATCCGCCAGTTCCTGCAAATTAATTTCCGGAATCACCTGGAATAAATCAGCCTTTTTATTTACTGCCCAGCCTTCATCGAGAATAATATATTCAATGCCATTTGCGGAAGCGAAATCGATATAATATTTATAAGTGTCATTATTTATTCCGGTAACAAAATCCACATTATACAGATTCCACGCATTCCACCATTCCCATGCCACTTTACCCGGTTTCACCCAGGAAAAATCACCGGTGGAAGGAGTAGAAAGTTTATAGACCATGTCATTATCAGCTAGTTCATAGTCATTTGCAGCGACAACAATTACCCTCCACGGAAACTGTGTTTTTCCCTCACAACGAGCAATATAAGGCTCTCTGGATGGTATCAGCAACTGTAATTCATTGTGTCCTCCCTGAACAAGTTCTTTCGGATACGGAGCAAAAACACCATTTAACCCTTTCCCTTTATCATCCGGATACAGGTACATACCAGGATAATTCAGCAAATCAGCTTCGGTGATACATATTTTTTTCCCTTTCGGACCTTCCGTTACAATGGGTAATATTCCGAATCTCTCTTTATCCCATTCAGACAAAGCAATATAATCATAAGGGCATTCAAAAGAATTAAAGAACTGGTCCTCCATTTTCTCCCTCGATCCGTTTGAGTAAGAAATATATGCTTTCTGCTGCATCGGAAAATTAAAAGAGGCCTGTTCCGATTGCACCATGTAAGGTTTTTTCATATCAGATACAAAACGATACGCTACTCCATCATTGTATGCCCTGAAGATAACAGCGTAATTCCCTTTGAATTTTAGGGTAAGTTCTTTAAAATTATCCTTTACCTGTTTCCGTTTGTATACTGGAGCCTCGATGACTTGTGAAAATTCACGGGTACCCGATGAGGAAAGTTTCGGATTTTCTCCCCAGGTTGTGCCGTCGGACAAGTGAAGAGCAATTGGAGAAGAATGTACCAGCATGTCATTTTCATGATATACGGAATACTGAAGTTGTTGTCCCAGTTCTACTTTCACGGATACTTTTCCATCAGGAGAAGACAAGGTGAATTCTTGTTGAGCCCATAAGCAAGTAGAAAGAAAGAGAAAAACCGGTAGAAAAGATTTGAAAATCATGTGTTTTGTTTTCATGAATTTAAGATGTTATAGTCGGTTAAAGAAATTAAATTTTAAGGGGGTCAAATATAAAAAATTATATAATAAGAAAGGGTGGGTTTTGTTTTTATTTTTTTCATGGATGGATATCTTTTAAGAAAAATTCAATTAAGCCGGGTCTTGTAAGTAAAATTGCGGATTTATAAAATATCTCTGGTATTTCCTTAAGAGAACCGTGTTGTGTTGAGGCAGCACGGCTAATAATATATCGCCGCTACGCGGCTTTGAGGACAATGTTGTTTAAGGTTGTTTTCCTTCTAATTCAAGTGTTTTGCGCAACTGTTTCCCTTCTGGATATTTTATAATATGCCAATATGATAATGTGATAATATGCCAATGAGATAATAAGGGAATAGATTCCTATGTGTATAGCTATTTCATCAACAAGCCACGGAGTGGCACCATATCATTAGCCGTGCGGCCTCAGCTCAAGGCAATCAAACACGCCACCCTCTCATCCTCTTTTATTCACTCGTAAAAATTCTCTTCGGTTTCTTTTCTAACCGGTTTTTTATTTTCTGTATTCCGGTAGGTAACAGGCAATGCTTCTTCCCGAATTGCACGAAGAAGCTCTTTGCGGGATACGGTTACCGGTACAGACGTAAATTCCGGAATATTAAACGATTGAAAGAAATCCGTATAAAAATCCGGATCTTTTTGTGGAAGGATAAATGGTTTATGGGCTTTCCCGTTCCTGTCGAAGTAAGCAATATAAGGGCGGGTATAAGAACCATCATCCCGTCGGGTACTGAAAATAATCCAGCGTCCGTTGGAAGACCAGGAATGGTAACTTTCTACATCCGGGCTGTTTAGTTCGGTCATAGCCCGTAAGCTCCAGTCTTTCATATCCAGTAGATATAAGTCGCTGCTTTTATGCCATATATGGAAATTCCCGAAATTCCCCAAGGTAAATAAAAGATATCTTCCATCCGGAGATTCGCGGGGAAGTGTCGCACTCTTATTGTATAAAGAAGCCTCAAAGATGGTATCCGTATGTCTGAATGTCCGCGTTACCGGATCGAAAGATTTCCTGTAGAGGTCATACCTGAACTCCTCATATCTCAATACATTTTCCGTAGTGCCAGAAGTCCCTTCTGGATATGATGCCGAGACATAATACAGGAATTTGCCATCCGCACTCCAGGATGGAAACGTTTCCAGGCAATCCGGATTATTTACAATATCCGTTACTTCATTCTTTTCAATATCGTAAAGAATCAGAGAAGATTCTTTATCCATTACTTCTATTTTTTGTTTGTCTTTTGTATGAAAGCTCTGATGCGTATCATTTACGGAATAGGCAATTACCTTCTCCGTCGGATGCCATGCCGGATATACTCCGCCGGAAATCGTATAATCCGTTTTCAGGTTCACTTTTTTTGCCTGATTTTCTGTAATAATCATTGTGCCTCCGTACTTCTGGCGGACATGAAATTGCATATTTCCTGTTTTATAATAGTTCTGGTAACTGTGACAGTTGATACATTGTCCATCTTCTCCTTTGGAAAGTAACGTATTATCATAAATCACATTTTCGTCAAAGTTGGTAAGATTTCGCTGATTGATTGTCATTACCTCATAAGTAACATACGACGGAGGAATGAGCCGGTAAGAAACATAAGGATCGATTTCTTCTTCCGCAATCCGGTTTTTTAAGACAGGATATTTTTTCCAGGAATTATCTTTTTTCAGATAGATCTCTATATATAAGGTATCTCCTTTTGTTGCACCCAGCAGTCTTTTCTATTCCTTTAAGTTCCATGTAATCTTTTTTCCGGAAGCAATTAATTTCTTCTCCCTGTCTTTTCCATGGGCAGCAGCCAGGTATTCATCCGCTTCTTCATTAATAATAAAATTGAGCGGAGCAATATTCCAGGGAATTGTTAAGGCCTGATAGTCCGGTGAGATAGAAATAGCATGCTGCCCGGAAATAAATTCTTCCGGAATCCGTTTCGAACAGCCCGGAAGAAATAGATATAATAACAGGCTGTAATAGAACAAACTTTTCATATATCGTCCTCTTTTGGTAATTAAACAAAGGTAATTTTTCACTTATTCCTTTACAAAAAAATCAGGTCGAAATATCGTTTAAAAACGTCTTTAAAATCATCCTTTTCTTTTTATCCGGAATAAGAACCGGCTTTTTCTTTTATACGAAAAATAAGTTATTCCTCTATTTCCAGCGTAAGATATAAATCAGTATAAGAGGTTTCTTATATAATTAATATGCTATTTATTAACCGGTTGTTATTTGCTCTTTTATTCTATGGGGCATGGTAAAAGTTATCCGTATATCCTTTATCGATAAAAAACACCTTCCTTTCTATAGGGAAATTTACTTCATAGTAAGCTGTTTTTTTTAAAGCCTGATAATTCAGCCTTATCGAATGGAAATTCCCCGTCCTTATTAAGATTTGTTCACACCTTTGCTTAAGCTTCCGAAACAGACCTTAACCGGAGAATCCGGAAGCATAAAAACAGATTTTACGATACATACTATTTACTAACTAAAAACAATTTATTTATGAAAACAAATTTTTTACTCTTTGTATTTGCCAGTTTGTTGGCTACTTCAATCGGTGCACAAAATCTGATTCAGAATGGTGATTTTGAAGAGGATTATTTTACAACATTCGAATTTGACGGAAGAATAGTCCCTAGTCTTATACCGGGTTGGGATAAAGTAGTAAGAGTGGATGGCGGCGATCTGGACGATGATTTTAATAATGAGTTTGCAATAAACAAGTGGAATGTTTTTCCTATTCTGGAAGATTCATTTGGCGGAGAATATGCACGGGATTTCTATGACGGAGCGTATATTGATGATGATAACTACTACTGTCTGGTTCTCAAACGTTATGAATGGAACGGATGGGGAGATGCCGGGTTACAACAAACCGTAGCAATAGAAGCAGGAGAAACATATGACTTCTCTTTTATCTGGGCCGGAAAGTGGACAGAATTAAGAAGAAATAATGACGACTGGGCCGGAACACTTAGCCGTTTTGTCAGAATATACGAAGACCGTGTGGATGATGCAACATTGATCTATGAAATTGAAATGGATCCGGAACTTCAATTTACACCATGGGAAGAAGTAAAAACAGAGATCAGGGCTTCCAATGCTGCAAATACATTTATTATACGTCTGGGAATGAACGGACATGGTGGAAGTGACAGCGATAATGGTCAGGGAGGTAATATTGATGTGGTGACTCTTTTTGATAATGTCAGCTTGTCTCCTAAAAACGGAAATAACATCAATGATATTACCAAAAGCAATATTTCTCTACAAAAATTCGGTACACAGCTTATTATAAAGAATGCGGCAATGGGTAGCACGGTTTCTTTGTATGGCATTACAGGAAAACAGATCGTTGCTGACCTGGTAGACGCAGAAGACTACCGTTTCTCTGTAGCTGGTTTTGTTTCCGGTGTATATATATTGAAAGTAGGAAACGAATCCTTTAAAATTATTTTATAAAAAACAACTATGCGTTTCAGATTAGCTTTATATCTATTAGTAATAATCCCTCTGTCTCTTTTTTCCAAAGAGACAGAGACCTTGGATTTTCTCCCTGATTTTCATACGGAACTGAACCGGGCTGTCGATTATCATGTTACCGGGGAAAATCCGTTCAGTACCAACAGTACGGTAAACCTAGCACATGAGGATGCCTGGTTATTTCTTGATAATGTGCGACCGGGTGATTTCCTGGCAAAGTATGTACACCTGGTAACCATTAAAGGAGAGGCCATTCGGTTAGAAAATAAAATCTACGGAGAAGAATATGATAACCAAAAGGGGCTTAATTGCCGGATTAATATTTATAAGCAGGGTACGGTGATTATCCCTCATGATCCTGAATATGCGGCATTAACTGTTTATACAGGAGAAAATTACGGAGGTGATATTCTGGAGCTGAAAGCAGGTGGAACTTATTATAAACTCAAAGAAGAAGAAAATCTGCGGTCTTTTGATAATGCTATTTCTTCTTTTGTATTAAAAAGAGGATACATGGCTACCCTTGCCAATAACGGAGATGGGACGGGATACAGCAGGGTATTTATTGCTCAGGATACAGACATTGAAATACCGGTATTACAGGATGAACTGAATAAAAAAGTTTCTTTTATTCGTGTATTTAACTGGCAATGGCCTTCTAAAAAAGGCTGGTGTTCGGCCGGGGGAGGTTGGAAAAATGAACTGGATCTGACCCGGTCAACCTGGTATTATAGCTGGAGTGCCGATAAGGCTACTTTCCCCGATTATGAATATGTGCCTATCCGGCAATCTTATTCCTGGCCTTCCTGGTTATTAATCAATGAAATGGAAGATGCTACACACATACTGGGATATAATGAGCCGGACCGTCCTGACCAAGCAAATATGACTGTGGAAAGAGCCATTGAAGGCTGGCCGTCTTATATGAATTCCGGCCTGCGGATCGGTGTGCCTGCGGTTGCCAGCAATACCACATGGTTAAGGAATTTTATCAGTGAATGTGAAAGCCGGAATTACCGGATTGATTATGTGCCGATCCATGCTTACTGGGATCTGAGAGGAGATGACGGATATGCTTCTGCTGAGAAATGGGCTTCTACTTTAAAATCCTGGTACGAAGCCGGAGGCCAGCGTCCGTTATGGATTACAGAATGGAATAACGGGGCTAACTGGACCGGTGGTAATTTTCCCGGTGATCAGGAACAACAACAACAGAAAAATGCCGAAGACCTTAAACGCATCTTGCATGTGCTGGATACCTGTAGTTACGTAGAACGGTATTCGATCTATAACTGGGTTGAAGATAAAAGGGCATTGGTAATGGGATATGACGAAAGTGGAAACTGGTTGGCAGAAGGAACGATAGACCAGCAGTTAACAGCAGCCGGGAAAGTATATATGGAAAATCAACCCGGAGTTGCTTATAATCCCGATTACGACAGGGTAATGCAGTTTCGGCTTGCTGCTCCGTCATTAAGTGTGTCTGTAAACCAGAATCGTCGGGTTACTCTATCCTGGAAAGATTATAACGGGGAACTTACTAAAGAATATGTGATTGAAAGAAAAACGAATGGTGGCAGTTATGAAGAGATTTACCGGGGTGTTCCGTCAGATGAAGGACTGAATAACAGCTATTCCTATGAACAGGTAAATGAGGAGTTTGCACGATATACGTACCGGATAAAAGTAACTTCTTTATTGAACGAAAATGAAACGCTCTATTCTAATGAAGCTATATTAGAAATAGGCGCCGTACAAGGAACCGGAAATATCCGTTATGGAGTAAACAGTTTGAGCGATAATGAATGGAAGTATTTTTTCTACAATACTTCTTATGAAGAAACGCCGGCTGTTTTTTCTACCGGTTTTACTTATAATAACTCTTCTTTGTGCATGACCTATACTCTTTCTTCTTTGACGAAAGATTATTTCCGCTTTCAGGTTACTCCGTGGGGCTATGAGTCTGAGGGATTATATAGACAGGAAGATATGTCCTATATTGTGGCTTCTCATGGAAATTATTCCTGGGGAGACCTTCCGGTGGAAATCGGAAATGTACAACGGATCGGGGCAGATTGGGTTTCTGTTACTTTCAATCGGCCTTTTGAGGAAGTTCCGGTAATATTAGTAAGTCCCGGTACATACAGGAATACATTTCCGATTGCTCCGCGGGTAAGGAATGTAACGAAAAGCGGTTTTGAAGTCAGATTAACGAAGAAGCGGGGAGAAGAAAATACATTTGGCGCTGAAACCATCAATTATCTGGCTGTTACACCCGGTACTACTACTGTAAACGGAAAAAAATTAAAAGTAGGAAGAATAGACGAGATCGGAGAATTATCCCAGCGTCAAACTATTGAATTTGGGGAAACTTTTTCTCATCCGGTTTTTTATGCAGCTCTTCAGAGCAGTAATGATGAACTAACGTATGGAGTGCGTTACCGCCAGCTTACTTCAGAAGAAGTGGTTGTATTTAAACAGCAGGAAAAATCCAAAGGCAGTTCGTCTTCAATAGCACTGGATACAATGGGCTGGATTGTGATAGAAGGGGATGAAAGGACATCAGTCAATGAAGTAAAAAAAGATAATGCTCCTTTTTTCTATCCTACGGTCACTTCCGGAACCATCTGGCTGAACACGGAAGCCGGTACAAAAGTAACTGTTTACAACGTGAATGGTACAATAGTAAAAATGATAACTTGTTCCGGAAAGGATACCTTATATGTAGATGAACTACCGGATGGCGTATATATTTTACAGACCGATACCGGAAATGTACAGCGTTTTATCAAAACAAGCAAATAATACTTTTTCTAGGATAGATTATGTGTTGTTGATTTGAGGTTAATGTTCGTGGCTATCACCAACTCTCCCCTCGAAGAAGGGGAGTCCCTTTCCCGGAGGGAAAGGGGTGGGGTTTGATAAAAAGCAGCAAGGCAACCCATCTGTTTTATCATCCTGTGTTCGACCCTACCTCTATTTGTTCCAAACAGGTACTTCCCTTCGGAGAAGGGAAGAGATTTGGACTCCGTTGATTTCCAGGTTTCTTTAGCGTGGGTTAACCCTACTCCCTTTTCGTAAAAAAGGGTACTTCCCTTCACGGAAGGGAAGAGTCTTTGGGTTAGTAAAAAGCAGTAAAACTCAGGTTGTCGGTCTTTTTTTCATAATTAATTCTATTACTGATGAAAAACAATATTTCTATTGTATGCATTTTGATTTTTTTTATTTCCTGTTCCGGGAAAATGAAAGAACAAACTGCCTGTTCGTTATCTGCTACTTTGGATAAAAATGACATCCTCCGGACTATAAAAACGGTGAATGATAACTGGCAGGCTTCTCACCCGGTACATGCAAATGCCTTCTGGCATCCGGCTGTTTATCATACAGGCAATATGTCAATTTATCAGGTAACCGGACAGGAAGAATATCGTATTTATTCCGAAAACTGGGCTGAGCAAAACAATTGGAAAGGAGCTACGTCGGATAATAAGCAGGAATGGAAATATACCTACGGTGAAACAGAGGAATATGTATTGTTCGGAGATTGGCAGACATGCTTTCAGGTGTATGTGGATTTGTACCTGTTGGATCCGGATGAGCGAAAAATCAAAAGGGCAAAGGAAGTAATGGAATATCAGATGGCCATTTCCCGGGATGATTACTGGTGGTGGGTAGACGGGTTATATATGGTAATGCCGGTTATGAGCCGGTTATATAAAGTAACAGGAGAGGAATTATATCTGCAGAAACTTTATGAATATTTTTCATTTGCCAGAAAACTGATGTTTGACGAAGAAAATAGTTTATTTTACCGCGATGCTAAATACATCTATCCGAAGCATACCACAAAAAATGGCCTGAAAGACTTCTGGGCAAGAGGAAACGGATGGGTGTTCGCTGCAATTCCCCGTGTATTGGAAGATCTGCCTTTACAGGACCCTTTCCGGGAGGAATATATCCGGATCTTTCTCTCCATGGCAGAAGCATTGAAGGCTACACAGCAACCCGAAGGATACTGGACAAGAAGTTTATTAGATAGCGCCCATGCACCCGGTTTTGAAACAAGTGGTACTGCATTTTTTACTTACGGATATCTATGGGGAATAAATAATGGCCTGCTGGATAGAAAAACCTATGAACCGGTCGTTGCTAAAAGCTGGCATTACCTGACAAATATAGCCTTACAGCCGGACGGTACGATAGGTTTTGTACAACCTATCGGTGAAAGGGCAGATCAACATACTGAAGTAGGGCCGGACACAACCGCAGATTTCGGGGTCGGAGCTTTTTTACTGGCAGCTACCGAAATGGTAAAATACCTGAATAAATAAAATATCTATCTCACTTTTTTATTGATAGGAATATTCAGACTTTAAATAAATGTATTTATGAAAAATCTATACCTCATACGTAATAAAAATCCGATCGCTATTACTTGAATGACAGGGGAGAGATCTTTTTCTTTCTATCCGTTCAGAGAAAATAGAAATAAAATATTATTTATAAATAAGTTGTCCTGATATATGAGTGTTAATGGAGAAAAAATAATCGGTCTTAACTCCCATTTCGGATAATCAGAATAAAATTAAAAACGATTTATAATTTACTTAACTATTATGAAAAAAAGAACTTATGTAAAAAATAAGTCCGGAATGAATAATTTCGTGCTCCTACGGAAATTAGCTTCATTTTTCTTATTTTTTTCTTTTTTGTTTTTTCCTTCCCAAATGTGGGCACAAAGCCGTAACCTTCAGGGAACAGTAGTGGATGCCCATACCGGTGAGCCTGTTATCGGAGCTTCTATTCTGGTAAAAGGAACTACAACAGGTACGTTAACAGACATAGAGGGGAATTTTTCTATACCCGTAACAACAGATTCCCGGTTAGTCATTTCTTATATGGGATATACGACGAAAGAAGTAAATACAGGTAATCAGTCTTTTTTACGTATTCTTCTGGAAGAGGACGGACGTACACTGGATGAAGTAGTAGTTGTCGGTTTTGGAACTCAGAAAAAAGTAAATCTTACAGGAGCGGTAGGAGTAGCAAAAGCTGATGACTTGGAAACCCGGCCTGTAACTGAATTAACCCAGTCTTTGCAGGGACTGGTTCCCGGCCTGGAGATTTCCAAAAACAACGGAAGCATGGAAAAAAGTACTACCATAAAAATCCGGGGAGTCGGAACGATCAGTACGGAGGTGTCTGCCAGTCCGCTGGTGCTTATTGATGGAATGGAAGGAGATATTAACTCCGTGAATCCGCAGGATGTGGAAAGTATTTCCGTATTGAAAGATGCGGCGGCGGCCTCCATTTATGGATCCCGGGCTCCGTATGGGGTGATCCTGATTACGACAAAATCGGGTAAAGCCGGGAAAACAGTAATTAATTATACAAACAATTTCCGTTGGAGCGCACCTACAAGAGTTCCGAAAATGATGGATTCCTATACGTTTGCTCAATACTTCAATGAAGCACAGAGAAATACTTCCACCAGTACCGCTGATTCCTATATTTATCCGGAAGAAACCTTGCAGAATATGCGGGATTATCAGGCAGGACTTATAGGTGGTCCTTATATGATGCCTACTTCGGGAAATTTATGGTCTGATCTTCCTTCTGGTCTTAGCGTAGGAAATACGGCATATGGAAACACAGATTGGTATAAGGAAATATATAAAGACTGGGCTTTCTCTCAGGAACATAATGTAAGTGCCAGCGGGGGAAATGAAAAAGTTACTTTCTATACTTCTTTTAATTATATGGATCAGAGTGCCCTGTTAAAGGTAGCGAAAGAAGGGATGGAGCGTTATTCTGTTAATGGGAAATTTACTGCTCAACTGGCGGACTGGGCTACATTAACTTATTCTGCACGTTTTGTAAGAAACGAGTATACCAAACCCAGTCAGTTGAACGATGGACTGTATGAAAACCTCGCACGGCAGGGAAGGCCTAACCTTTCTTTGTATGATAACAATGGAAATCTTTCCAATGCGTTTTATTATCCCAAAGCTTTTATCGAAGGTGGCCGCTATAATAAAAGATATGACAATAATTATTAACAGGCTTCTCTTGTACTGGAACCGGTAAAAAGATGGATTACTACTGCCGACCTGAACTATCGTATATATGACGAAACTACCTATTCTTATAATCTTCCTGTTTATAATTATGATGCATACGGTGAATTAGTGGATACAAAACCGACTTCCAGTGTAGAGAATAGTTTTAAGAAAGAAAATTACCTGAATGCCAATGTCCGTACACAATATAGTTTTACATTGGATGAAAAACATAATTTCTCCGCTATGGCCGGAGCACAGATAGAAGAATTCACTCAAAAAGAAAACTCTTTAAGAGCATACGGGATTATTAACTTGAACTCTCCGAATGTAGATGCTACTACCGGTCTGGATGGCGATGGGAACGAACGGGCAAAAGAAGCCAGCGGAAGGTCTGCTTCATGGAGTACAGCCGGTTTCTTCGGACGGATCAATTATGATTATATGAGCCGTTACCTTCTTGAACTGAATCTCCGGTATGATGGTAGCTCCCGATATCGTGCCGGGAACCGGTGGGAACTTTATCCTTCTCTTTCTGCCGGATGGAATATCGCCGAAGAAAGTTTTATGGAAACGACCCGTTCGGTACTCGATCTTGCAAAGTTACGGGCTTCCTGGGGTTCGTTGGGTAGCCAGAATACCAACGGATGGTATCCTACTTATCTGACGATGAATCTGAATCCTAAAAATTCAGGTAACTCCGGGTACTGGATGCAGAACGGTGAACGTCCGGCAACTTCTTCTCTGGGGAATCCGATTACTTATAATCTCACATGGGAAACCGTTACTACCTGGAATATCGGGTTTGACTGGGGGTTATTCGGAAACAGACTGACCGGGGCTTTTGATGCATTTATCAGAAATACTGACGAAATGGTCGGTCCGGCGCAAAATCTTCCTGCTATTTATGGGCAGGAGGTGCCTCAGCCGAACAATACTTCCTTACAGACCAGGGGATTTGAAATAGAGGTCGCATGGCGTGACAGGTTACGGAATGGCTTCGGATACGGAGTGAAGGTGACTCTCGCGGATGCAAAAGCCATTGTAAAGAAATATCCGAATGCGAATAATACATTGGGTGAATGGTGGCGTGTAACAGCAAGTACCGGACAGTATGTCGATTTCCGGGAAAATTTTGAACTGGGTGAATTGTGGGGGTATCAAACAGTCGGTATTGCCCGTTCCCAGGAGGAAATGAATGCACATCTTGACCAACTGGATGCCAATTACCGGGCATATTATGGGGTAGACCCGGAAGAACCTCGTATGGGACAGTCTAAATATGGTTCTAACTGGGGTGCCGGGGATATTATGTATGCCGACCTCGATGGAAACGGAAGAATTGATGATGGTGCCGGTACACTTGATGATCATGGCGACATTAAAGTAATCGGAAATATGACACCCCGTTATTTCTTCGGTATCGATTTAACCGCGGACTGGAAAGGATTTGATTTCCGGGCTTTCTTTCAGGGGGTACTGAAAAGAGATTTCTGGACAAACAGCTATATGTTCTGGGGTGCATATGCCTATGAATCTTTTTCTACGGGATTTGTTGACCATCTCGATTATTTCCGTGCGGACGCAGATCATATATTCGGGCAAAACCTCAATGCATATTATCCCCGTCCTTCTTTTGATGATAGCGGTACATTAGGCCGGAACCGTCAGCCACAGACGAAATATTTACAGAATGCATCTTATATAAGATTGAAAAATATCCAGTTGGGATATTCCCTTCCGGCTTCTCTACTGGATAAGATAGGCTTTTCTCAGGTACGTATTTATGTATCCGGTGAAAACCTGTGGACAGGCACCAAGCTAATGAAAATGTTCGACCCGGAAACAATTGACGGAGGAAAAGGGGATGATACGGACTGGAGAAACATTAATAACGGAAATGCCTATCCGATATCCAAAGTTATTTCAATGGGAATGAGTATCACTTTATAAGCACAGAAAAGGATAATAAAAATGAAAAGTATACGTATGAAAAGGAATAAAAATATAATAAAAGCACTACTTGCTACAGGTTGTTCGGTCTTTCTTCTTTCCTGTGAAGATTTTCTGGACAAACAGCCGGAAGTAAATCCGGTTCCTGATAATTACTTTACTGAGGCTTCCCATTTGCAGGCGTATGTAGACGGAAAATATGACATTCTGCCCTCGCATGGCGACCATGCTTCGGACGGAAGAACCGGTGGATGGGATTACGGTTTGTTTGCCGATGATAACCACACCGATAATCAGGCGAGCAGGGAAGCCCACAACCGTTATCTGACCAGCTTATGGCAGGTAAGCCAGAGTGGGGGAGACTGGAGTTTCAGGGATATAATGGCCATGAATCTTTTTTTCGAAAATGTATTGCCTAAGCATGAAGCCGGAGCAATTAGTGGCTCACAGGAATATATCAGGCATTACATCGGAGAAGCGTATTTTCTGCGGGCGTATGAATATTTTAAACGGTACCGGAAATTCGGGGATTTTCCTATCATCACCCAATCGTTGCCTGATGACCAGGAAATATTGACAGAATATAGCAAACGTTATCCGAGAAACGAAGTAGCACGTTTTATTCTCTCGGATCTAGATCTGGCAATTGAATACATGAGTGGGGTCACATTGGGTACTACCCGTATTTCCGTAGAAACCGCTACCTTATTAAAATCACGGGTAGCATTATATGAAGGTACCTGGCTGAAATATTTTAAAGGTACTCCATTTGTACCACAGGGAGAAGGCTGGCCGGGAAAGACAAAAAGCTATAATGCGGACTATACGTACCCTACCGGAAGCATTGATAACGAGATTAATTATTTCCTTGATATTACGATGGAGGCATCCAAGGAAATCGCAGATAAATACATCAATCAATTGACTGGAAATACACAAACCATTCAGCAAAGCACTTCCGATGCGGTCAATCCTTTTATGGATATGTTTTCGGATACTGATATGTCCGGTTATCCGGAAGTCCTTCTCTGGCGTCAGTACGGAAAAGGATATGTTACCCATGGAGTAGTGTATAATGCACAACGTTCTAACAGCGGAGTGGGTGTGACCCAAGGACTGGTGGATGCTTTTCTGATGACAGATGGTCTACCTATATATGCCAGTGACAAGTATCAGGGAAATGATATTATTCCGGTAGATGAGGAAAGTTTTCAGTTTAAAAACCGGATTGACCGGGATTCCCGTTTGTCTCTTTTTCTGAAAGAGCCGGGACAGAAAAACATGCTTTTTGAAGATGCTTCGAGAGGAGGAGCTGTTCCGGTTGAGCCCATTCCGGATCTGGCAAGTTCAACCGGTTATTTTACCGGATATACTCTACGGAAAGGGAATTCTTATTATCAGGAACAGACCAATAACGGTGATTCTTTTACCGGATGTGTCGTATTCCGGGCTGCAGAGGCACTTTTGAATTATATGGAGGCAAGTTATGAAAGAAAAGGACAGATTGATAATAATGCGGCAACCTACTGGATTGCTTTACGAAACAGGGCCGGAGTGGATCCGGATTACAATAGAACTATTAATGCTACGGATATGGAGAAAGAAAAAGAAGGAGACTGGGGAGCGTATTCTGCAGGTCAACTGATTGATCCGGTATTATATAATATACGTCGTGAACGGCGTTGCGAATTGATGGCAGAAGGTTTGAGGTATATGGATTTATGCCGCTGGAGAGCAATGGACCAGATGATGAATCAACGGTATGATATAAGAGGGTTTAAAGCATGGAACAGCGGGCTGGTGGAAAACGGATATTATAATTTTTCCTATGGTACTTCCAGGGCAAATATGTCCGATCCGTCATTCGGAGATCATTTGTATGTGTATAAAAAACTTACTTCGGATGCGGCATACAACGGATATACCTGGCATATGGCTCATTACCTTGATCCGATTGCCCTGAATGAACTGATGTACACCTCTCCGGATGGAGATCTGGATAATTCTGTTATTTATCAGAATCCATACTGGCCGAATGTGGCTTCTGCATCAGCGGAAAGGTAATTGCCGGTAATTCTCCCCTCGAAGAAGATACTATGTAAATAATCAAATTTGTTTTGCTAAAAAAC
>JAJQEC010000016.1 GCA_021201815.1 Candidatus Azobacteroides sp.
TTATAGAAGTATTTTCAGAAAGTGTTAAATTTCCTATAATCGGAGTTTTTCGGATGAATTAAGAGAAAAAAAAATACATCTTCTTAAGTTATAATTATTTTTGTACTCTTTTCCGGAGAGTTTTCCGGATTTTCTCATTTATTTTCAAAATCTTGAATGAAATGAGAAAACATATTTTTCTGAATAAATTATTCAGCTTTTTTGTTTTACGAAGGAAATACATTTCATGATTGACCATTCTATTTTTGAAAATAAGACTGCAGCATATTATACATTAGGGTGTAAACTGAATTTTGCTGAGACCTCGGCAATGGGGAAGTTATTGGAAGAGCAGGGGATACGTAAAGTTACCAAAGGAGAACAAGCAGATATCTGTATTGTCAATACCTGTTCCGTAACTGATTTAGCTGATAAAAAATGCCGGCAGGCAATACGTAAAATACATCAGGAACATCCGAAGGCGATGTTGGTAGTCACAGGATGTTATGCACAACTGAAACCGGAAGAGATTGCAAAAATGGAATATGTGGACCTTGTATTAGGTGCCGGTCAGAAAATGGAGATTCTGCATTATTTGAATAACCGGGAAAAGAAGGAACCCGGAAATATTGCTGTTACTCCCGTTAAAGAGCTGCAAACTTTTTCTCCTTCTTGTTCGCAGGGAGATCGTACCCGTTATTTTTTAAAAGTTCAGGATGGTTGTGACTATTTTTGTACTTACTGTACCATTCCATTGGCTCGGGGGAAAAGTAGGAACGGAACAATAAAAGACTTGGTCAGACAAGCCGAAGAATGTGCTGTAAAAGGTGGAAAAGAAATTATCCTGACCGGTGTCAATATCGGAGATTTCGGAAAGACAACAAAGGAAAGTTTCCTGGAATTGGTGCAGGCGTTAGATCAGGTGGAGGGAATCGAACGATTCCGGATTTCTTCTATTGAGCCGAATCTGCTTTCGGATGAAATTATTGACTTTGTTTCTGTTTCCCGGCGATTTTCCCCTCATTTTCATCTTCCTTTACAAGCCGGAAGTGATGAGGTATTAAAGCTAATGAAAAGAAGATATAATACCGGATTATTTGCTTCCAGAATTAATAAGATAAAAAATGTGATGCCGGATGCGTTTATCGGTGTGGATATAATAGTCGGTACACGAGGAGAGATTCCGGAATATTTTGAAGAATCATACCGTTTTATAGAAAGTCTGGATGTTTCTCAATTACACGTTTTTACTTATTCTGAAAGAGCGAATACAAAAGCATTGGAAATTCCTCACATTGTTTCTCCTTTTGAAAAAAAAGAACGAAGCCAACGTTTATTGGAGCTATCGGAACAAAAAAGAAAAGCATTTTATCAATCCTGGATCGGTACGGAAAGAAAAGTAATATTTGAACAGCCAAAATCCGGAAAGAAAATGCATGGCTTTACGGAAAATTATATACAAACAGAAATCTTATTTGATGAACGTTTGGTTAACAAAGTGACAAATGTTTTATTAACAGGGTTTAATGAAGATAAAAGTGCCCTTATCGGAGAGATTATTAATAAATAAGTAATTTTGATTGACAGTTCGTTTTAAATTCAGCCACCATGTATTACATTTTATATACTTTTGTTTATTTACATGCGTTATTGCCTTTCTGCTTATTGTATGTTTTATCCGATATTTTATTTTTAATTCTTTATAAAATGATAGGATACCGGAAAAAAGTAGTACGGGAAAATCTTATGCATGCTTTTCCGGAAAAAAGCCAGAAAGAAATACGCGAACTGGAATCCCGTTTTTACAGACATTTTACTGATTACATAGTAGAAACCATGAAACTTGCTCATATTTCGGACAAAGAAATGAAAAAAAGAATGGTTTTTAAAAATGTAGACGAATTAAATGGCTGGCTGGCTGATGGGAAATCCTGTATACTATTATTAGGCCATTATGGGAACTGGGAATGGATTCCTTCTGTATGTTTGTATTTAAATAAAAACCTTCTTACCGGACAGATTTATCACCCTTTGAATAACAAAGCATTTGATAAGTTATTATTAAAATTAAGAGGACGGTTCGGTTCTGTCAGTATTCCGATGAATCAAACACTACGGGAAATAGTGCGGATGAAAAAAGAAAATATACAGAATATAATTGGTTTTATTTCGGACCAGCGCCCTTTATGGAAAAGCATAGAATACTGGACTGTTTTTCTGAATCAGGATACTCCTATGATCAGCGGATTCGAACGGCTTGCAAAACAAAGTGATGCTGTGGTAGTTTATCTGGATATAATAAAAACACGAAGAGGACACTATGAAGCAGTTTTCAGATTAATCACCGCCATACCAAAAGAATGTAAAGAATTTTCTATTACAGAAGAATATGCAAGGGAAATGGAAAGAACCATCCTGAGAGATCCTGCTTATTGGTTGTGGACCCATAAAAGATGGAAATATAAAAAAGAAGTGTGGCTTGAGAATCCCTTAAAAGCAATTTAATATGCATAAAGTAGCCATTGTTATATTAAATTGGAACGGAAAAGAACTGCTGGAGAAATTTCTTCCCTTTTTATTTTGTTATACGGATTCGGAATTGGCGGAAATCATAGTCGCAGATAATTCTTCTACTGATGGCTCCGTTTCTTTTTTAAAAGAACATTATCCTGCTATCAGGCTTATTGAATTAGTCGATAACTATGGTTTTGCAAAAGGTTATAATGAAGCATTAAAATTAATAAAGCATGAATATGTAGTTTTACTTAATTCCGATGTAGAAGTAAGTGAGAACTGGCTGGTCCCTATGATTGATTACTTAGACCGGCATCCCGAAATTGCGGCCTGTCAACCACAAATTCTTTCCTGGCGTAAAAAAAACTATTATGAGTATGCCGGTGCTGCCGGAGGATTTATAGATAAATACGGGTATCCTTTCTGCCGGGGGCGTATTTTTAACACCATTGAAAAAGTAAATCCTGCCTATGCAGATACTATAAATATATTCTGGGCTTCAGGTGCATGTCTGTTGATACGTTTAAAAGATTTTCTGCATGTAGGAGGATTTGATGAAGAATTTTTTGCCCACATGGAGGAAATCGATTTATGCTGGCGTTTAAAAATAGCTGGCAGAAATATTGTTTGTATCCCCAAAAGTACGGTGTACCATGTAGGCGGAGCTACCCTTACAACAGAGAATCCGCAGAAAACCTATTTGAATTTCCGGAATAACTTGTTGATGCTTTATAAAAATCTTCCCTTAAACCGGCGAAAAAGAATATTATTTATACGCAGTATATTGGACTATCTGGCAGCTCTTGAGTTTTTTATATCCGGCAAAGCGAAGAATGCAGAAGCTGTTTTAAAAGCAAAAAAGGACTTTGTAAGTATGAAGAAAAAATATATCTGCACAGATAATGAAAAAAAAATCGATTCTCCTTATGGAATTTTTCCTGAAATTTACTCTAAAAGTATATTGTATGATTATTACATAAAAAAGGAAAAGTATTTTTTTCGGATTTTTACCCAAAAGGAAAATGTTTAATTTAATACCATAAGGATTATGAAGAAGAAAGGATTAGGTGGAATTTTTATTTTCATATTGCTGGTTCAGCAGTTATACGCGGACCCGCTTAAAACAACTTCAAAACTGGAGTCTGTTAATTTATTCCGTTTAGGAGCTGAGCTTACCCATACTGCTAAAATTTATTTACCACAGGGAAACAACGAAGTGCTTATTGAAGGATTAAGTGCGGATGTTGATATAAACAGTATCCAGATTAAAAGTTCGGGAAATGCCACTTTAATGGCTACCGAATTCTCAAAGGATTATTTGAAAACCGGAACAGATAGTAAAACAAAGAAAATTAAAGACAGTATTACTATTTATGAAAAGGAGCTGGCAAGAGTGCAGGCAAAAATAAATACCAATAAGGAACTGGGGGAATTGCTTCGGGCAAATAAGACGATTGCCGGATCTCAAAATGGGCTGAGTGTCCTGGAGTTAAGTAAAATGATGGATTACTATAAAACCAAATCCCTGGAACTGGAAAATGAGAGAGCTACCCTGAATGAAGACCTGGAAGAGACCAAACAGAAATTGCAGACATTAAAACTGCAACTGGAAATAGATAGCCGGAAGAATGATAAAGTATCCGGTCAGCTAAGCCTGCAGCTTATTTGTCCTACTGCCGGAAATTATACCTTCACTGTTTCATATTATACTCGTTCTGCCGGATGGAATCCTTACTATGACCTGAATATCGCAAATGCCGAAAGTGGCAATATTAGTATTTCATATAAGGCAAAAGTTCTCCAGACAACCGGTTTGGATTGGAAAAAGGTGAATTTGAGTTTATCTACAGCGTTGCCTAATTCTAATAAAACAGCTCCTGTTTTTAATACCTGGTTTTTGGACTATATGGAGGATTATACTATTAATATTAGAAGTAATAGTAATAGTCGTAAACAGTTAATGCAGAATTCCATTCAGTCTTTTTCAATGGAACCTGTATATGCGCAGAATGAAATATCTGAGGAAATGATTTTAGGAGACATGGCTCAGGGTTCTTCGTCAACTCCTTTATATGTAGTAAACGGACAAATAATGGAAGAGTGGGAAGCAAATACTATTGATCCTAACCTTATCAGGAATGTAGAAATTCTAAATAATGAATCTGCCATATCTATGTATGGCTCCCGGGCTGCTAATGGCGTTGTGATAATTACACTTAAAAATTCCCTGGAGGATTTTATAACAGAATCCGAAAGTTCTATTGATATCAGTTATGATATCGATTTGAAATACGATATATTAGGAAATGGTACCGAACAGTTGATTGTATTAAAAGAACAGACACTGCCGACCGTTTATAAGTATTATGTAGCACCAAAGTTAGATCAATCGGCTTATTTATTGGCTGAAATTTCAGGCTGGGAAAAATTGAACCTGTTACCCGGAGAAGCAAATGTTACTTTTGAAGGAACTTATTTAGGCAAATCGTTTATAGACCCTTCTTCTACACAGAATACGCTGAACCTTACATTAAATGAAGATAAAAGGATCATTGTAAAGCGTGAAAAGCTTCAGGATTTCAGCAAAACAAAAACATTCGATAAAGATAAAAAACAGGAGTTTTCATATAAAATTACCGTGAAGAATACAAAACGGACTCCTGCGAATATGATCCTTAAAGACCAGTATCCTATCTCCATGCAAAAAGGAATTGAAGTCGAAGTAATTGAAATAAGCAACGCTGCTGTAAATGAAGAAGTAGGAGTGCTGACATGGATGTTCACTCTCGAACCGGGCGAAACAAAGGAAGTCCTTATAAAATATACGGTAAAATATCCTAAAGACAAGAAAATTAATCTGTAAAATACGAATTTGTAATTAAAAAAATGCGGAAAGGAATAAAATATACTTTCCGCATTTTCTTTTCCGGTAGGATTAATGTTACTTTGTCCTTTCAAAAAATAATACATGCCGGACAAACGCAATACGATAAAGTTTTTGATTTTATTTCTGGGATTATTACTGCTATTTATAATGGACCTATTCATCGGTAGTATTTATATTTCTCCCGGGGAAATATGGACTACCCTTTTTGGAAAAACCCAGGATCCTGTGCATTACGAAATCATTATTAATTATCGTCTTCCTAAAGCATTAACGGCAGTCCTTGTCGGTTCTGCTTTATCTGTAGCCGGTTTATTGATGCAGACATTGTTCGCAAATCCTCTGGCCGGGCCGGATGTCCTTGGTGTAAATTCCGGAGCGGGATTAGGAGTGGCGGTTTTTACCTTACTTTCAGCTACCACCTTTACTTTCGGATTAAATGATATGAGTGGCTGGGGAATTCTTTCTGCCGGTATTACCGGTGCAGTATGTATATTATTCTTGATACTTATTACTTCTATTAAAATTACGAATACTGTTTCTCTATTAATTGTCGGAATTATGTTCGGTAATATTGCAGGCGCTGTCATCAGTATTCTTCAAAGTGTGAGTAATCCTGATTCCATTAAACTCTTTATTGTATGGACCTTTGGTAGCTTAAGTGGAGTAACGTGGATGTTTATGAAGATTTTGGCGCCTTTGATCCTAATCGGATTATTTTTCTCTTTTATGATACAGAAACAAATGGATTCCCTGCTGCTGGGTGAAAATTATGCAAAAGGATTAGGTATTAATATTTTCCGGTTACGTTTTTTTATTATTCTTATTACTGCCTTACTTGCCGGAAGCAGTACTGCCTTTGCCGGACCAATCGCTTTTATCGGAGTTACTGTTCCCCATATCGCCCGGGGCCTGTTTAATACCTCCCGCCACCGGATTATACTGCCGGCTTCTTTGCTTTGCGGAGCCTCTCTGCTTGTTCTTTGTGATATAATTTCCCAATTACCCGGTACCGGCTTTTCTGTCCCGATTAATGCCGTATGTGCACTATTCGGAGCACCCATGATTATATGGATTATCTTTTACCGGCAAAAATCTTTCCGGTATTTTTAATTTTCCCCACTCTTTTCATTCATAGAAATACCGGTAAACATCTGTTTATCCTGTGTATTTACCCCTCTTTCTATTTATTTATTTTTTTGAGTAGATTTTTCAATGAATTTCCATCCATTGTATTTTTTATTGCTAATCAGAAGGAAAGAAAATGCCGGATTTATTCTTATAAATTCAGACAGAACGAATTAGTAATCCCCAAAAGCTATAAAAAATTCAAAATATTTTGCAAAGTTGTTGATTATTTGTACCTTTGCATTCGAAATGAGGGGGACAGCAGTCCCCTTCTTTCGTTATTATATTTTTTATTATAACTACTGAATGATAGATAAAGGTATTGTAACACAGTTGGTTGAAGATTTTCTGAAGACCTCTTCTTCTTATTTGGTTCAGGTAGAAGTAAGACCTGGAAATAGTATTGTTGTGGAAATCGATAATGATGAGGCGGTTTCCATAGAAGAATGTGTGAAACTGAATCGGTTTATTGAGTCTTCGCTTGATAGAGAAGAAGAGGATTATGAACTTGAGGTCGGTTCTTCTGGACTTTCTTCTCCCTTCAAAATTCTGAAACAATACCAAAAAAATATCGGAAATGAAGTAGAAATCTTGACCAAAGGAGGTCAAAAATTACATGGTGTCCTGAAAGCTGCAGATGAAGAACGTTTTATCGTTACAATTGTTAAGAAAGTAAAGCCGGAAGGAGCCAAAAGAAAAATTGAGGTAGAAGAAGATCTGCCTTTTACATATGAGGAGATAAAATATACAAAATATTTAATCAGATTTAAATAAAACAATGGCAAAGAAACAAGAAACCGTCAGTTTAATTGACACGTTTGTAGAGTTCAAAGAACTTAAAAACATCGATCGTACCACTTTAATTTCTGTATTGGAGGAATCCTTCAGAAGTGTTATCTCTAAGATGTTTGGAACGGATGAAAATTATGATGTCATCGTAAATCCTGATAAAGGGGATTTAGAGATCTGGCGTAACCGGGAAGTCGTGGAAGACGACGCCCTGGAAGACAGTAACCTCCAGATTTCTTTGTCCGAAGCAAAAAAGATAGATCCTGATTACGAGGTAGGAGAAGAGGTAACCGACGAAGTAAATTTTGCTGATTTCGGAAGAAGAGCTATTCTCAATCTTCGTCAGACCCTTGTTTCTAAAGTCCTTGAGTTGCAAAAAGATAATATTTACAATAAGTATAAAGACAAAGTCGGACAGATTGTGAGTGCGGAAGTATACCAGATCTGGAAGAAGGAGATCCTGTTACTGGATGATGAAGAAACAGAATTATTACTTCCTAACAGTGAAAAGATCCCCAGTGATTTTTACAGAAAAGGAGATACGGTAAGGGCTGTCGTAGCACAGGTGGAAAATAAAAATAACAACCCTAAGATTATTCTTTCCCGGACTTCGCCGGTATTCCTGCAGCGTTTATTCGAACTGGAAGTTCCGGAAATTTATGACGGGTTAATTACTATCAAAAAAATAGCCCGTATTCCGGGAGAAAGAGCAAAAGTAGCTGTTCAGTCTTATGATGACCGCATTGACCCGGTCGGAGCATGTGTAGGAGTGAAAGGATCCCGTATTCATGGAATTGTCCGTGAATTAAGAAATGAAAACATTGACGTTGTAAATTATACGGATAATATTTCTCTGTTTATCCAGCGGGCATTAAGCCCAGCAAAAGTTTCCTCTATCCGTCTGGATGAAGAAAACCACAAAGCAGAAGTATTTCTCAGGCCGGATGAAGTTTCACTGGCGATAGGGAAAGGCGGATATAATATCAAGCTGGCAGGTATGCTTACCGAATATACGATTGATGTATTCAGGGAACTGGATGATACCGAAGAGGAAGATGATATCTACCTGGATGAATTCTCTGATGAAATTGATAGCTGGATCATTGAAGCGCTTAAGAATGTGGGTTGTGCTACCGCAAAAGAAGTATTGGCTGCACCACGCGATGTGCTGATTGAAAAAGCAGACCTTGAAGAGGATACGGTAGATGAAATTCTTGAAATTTTAAGAGCGGAATTTGAAGAATAAAAAATTCTTCTTTTATTCTGCCCTTCAATATCAAGGTTAAATATTATATTTTTTAGATTATTTTTCAGATATTTGCAACTATTTAAATTTGTAACAAAGCAATATCGTAGGTTGACTGCGAAAGTTCGCTGCGGTATGTTGTATATTTTTTCTTCTTTTTTAAAATAAAATTTTATGGCGATTAGGTTAAACAAGGTAACAAGAGATTTAAACGTAGGAATTGCAACAGCTGTTGACTTTTTGCGGAAGAAAGGGTTTAAGGTGGAAGAAAACCCCAACGCAAAAATTACAGATGAGCAATATGATATTCTTGTAAAAGAATTCAATAAAGACATGCACCTGAAAATAGAATCAGAGCGCATGAGTCAGGAGCGTCAGAATAAAGAACGCAATAAGGAATCTGTTGCCATCGAAGGATATGAATCTGAAAAACATACACCGAAAGAACAGCCGGAAGAGATTCCGACAAAAATATCGGACGATTTAATGCCGCAGATAAAAGAAGTCGGTAGAATAGACCTGGATGCAATAGGTAAAAAAACAGTAAAGAAAGAGAAAAAAGAAGAAGAAAAAGAAGAAAATTTGCCAATAGTAGAAGAATTACCGGCAGAGGAACCGGTAGAAATAATCGTAGAAGAAAAAATAGAAGAATTGCCTCAGGAAAATTCACAGGAAGAAGAACCACCCTTTGTTCCTGAAAAAGAAGAATACGAAGAGGCAGACGTATTGGAAGAAGAAAATACGGAAGTGCAACCGGAAACTTCTCAGACTGCGGACAATCTTGAAATACAAGAAGAAAAAAAGGATTCCGAAAATGAGATTTTCTCTTTACAAAGAACCGAAATACAGTCTAATATAAGAGTTGTTGATACCATTGATTTATCGGCTTTAAATCAACGCACACGACCCAAGAAAAAGACGAAAGAAGAAAAACGGAAAGAAAGAGAAGAAAAAGATAAAGTAAGATTAGAGCAGAAAAAGCAACAGCAGCAGCCGCAACAAAATAAACCGGGAGAACAAACACCGGAAAACGGACAAACTGCTGCCAAGTCAAAACGGAAGCGAATCCAGACGAAAGAAAAAGTAGATGTATCAAAAGGAGGAACAAATACTCCTCAGTCACATCATAACAATCCTCATAACCGGGGAAATACAAATAAGCAACGGTTAAAAAAACCTGTTCGGACAGAAGTAAACGAAGAAGATGTTCAGAAACAGATAAAAGAAACCCTTGCCCGTCTGACTACAAAAGGAAAGCCCAACAAAGGTTCTAAATACCGTCGTGATAAGAGAGAAACTGCCAGCATGCGCCAGATGGAACTTGCAGAACAGGAGTTTCAGGAAAGCATGACATTGAAAATAACAGAATTTGTTACTGCCAATGACCTTGCAAACATGATGAATGTTTCCGTAAATCAGGTAATTGCTACCTGTATGAGCATCGGTATGATGGTTTCCATCAACCAGCGTCTGGATGCGGAAACCATAAACATCGTAGCGGAAGAGTTCGGTTACAAGACGGAATATGTAAGTGCTGAAGTCGTAGAGGCTATCACAGAGGAAGAAGACCGGGAGGAAGACCTGGTTTCCCGTCCACCTATCATTACGGTAATGGGACACGTAGACCATGGGAAAACTTCTTTGCTTGACTATGTGCGAAAAGCAAATATAATTGCCGGGGAGGCCGGAGGAATTACCCAGCATATCGGTGCATATCTGGTAAATCTTGAATCCGGACATCAGATCACTTTCCTGGATACCCCGGGGCACGAAGCATTTACGGCCATGCGTGCGCGTGGTGCTCAGGTAACGGATATTGCTATCATCATTGTTGCTGCAGATGACAATGTGATGCCTCAAACTGTGGAAGCGATCAACCATGCTTCTGCAGCCGGAGTACCGATTGTTTTTGCAATAAATAAAATAGACCGCCCGAATGCCAATCCTGATAAGATAAAAGAAGCATTGGCGGCAATGAATTACCTTGTAGAAGAATGGGGTGGAAAATACCAGTCTCAGGATATTTCCGCAAAACAGGGGATCGGGGTAAATGAGTTGCTGGAAAAAGTAATTCTGGAAGCCGAGCTATTGGAATTAAAAGCCAATCCGAACAGAAATGCCGTCGGTTCGATTATTGAATCTACACTTGATAAAGGCCGGGGCTATGTTTCTACTGTATTGGTACAGAACGGTACATTGAAAATGGGAGATGTTATCCTTGCCGGAACAAACTTCGGACGCGTCAAGGCAATGTTTAATGAACGAAACCAACGGGTTGAATCCGCCTCACCTGCAGAACCGGTATTGATTCTCGGATTAAACGGAGCACCGCAGGCCGGAGATACCTTCCATGTCCTCAATACGGAACAGGAAGCCCGTGAAATCGCAACAAAACGTGAACAGTTACAACGTGAACAAGGATTGCGTACACAGAAACTGTTGACATTGGATGATATCGGCCGTCGTATAGCAATTGGTAACTTCCAGGAATTGAATGTAATTGTAAAAGGAGATGTAGACGGTTCTATCGAAGCATTATCCGATTCTCTTATCAAACTTTCCACCGAAGAAATACAGGTGAATGTAATCCACAAAGCCGTAGGGCAGATTTCAGAATCTGACGTAACCCTGGCTGCTGCTTCGGATGCCATCATTATCGGATTCCAGGTACGGCCTTCTATGGCTGCCCGGAAACTGGCAGAGAGGGAAGGAGTGGATATCCGTCTGTATTCTATTATCTATGACGCAATAGAAGAGATTAAGGTCGCTATGGAAGGTATGCTTGCTCCAACAATTAAAGAAGAAGTAGTCGGTACAGCAGAAGTAAGAGAAGTATTCAAGATTACAAAAGTCGGAACAGTAGCCGGTTGTCTGGTAAGAGACGGACGGATTAAACGTCAGAATCGTGTTCGCCTTATCCGCGATGGTATTGTTATCTATACCGGTGAACTTGGCTCTCTCAAACGTTTCAAAGAAGACGTAAAAGAAGTCGTATCCGGTTACGAATGTGGTCTGAATATTAATGGTTACAACGACATTAAAGTCGGTGATATCATTGAAGCATTCGAAGAAGTAGAAGTGAAGAAAACATTGTAATAAAAGAATATATTCAATATATACGGAAGCCCGCCATAAATTTTCTTATGCCGGGCTTTTTATAATGTGCCAATACGATAATATGCCAATGAGAGAGTAATTCACATTCAAGTTAGGTGCCACCTTAAAGATAAGATACCAGCCACTCTCCCCTTCCCGGAAGGGAAGTACCCTTTTCTACGAAAAGGGGGTAGGGTTAACCCACGGTCATAAAGCAGCTAATTAAAAAGCCTACAAATAGCCCAACAAAAAAATAACCCGCACACACCGCCCATAGGATTATATAAATAGATCGAGCTCATCCATCAGCACGATATCCCTTAGCTATCCCTCTCCCTTATGGCATCCACTTCCCGTATGGAAAAGAGGAAGCAAACGGATATATTCTGTAATATTCAAATTTATCATTCCTTTTAATTCTTATTGTTATAAAATACATAGGAAAGGGCATAGGAGTGAGCATCAGGCTTCCCTGTAAATTTTCATTTAAAAAAATCAAGTTAATGCCGTCCGGCTCTAATGCATTTTTATTAGGAGTGGCCTGAATATACGCCATATTCTCATCATTGGCGTAAAAACCAATCAGTTCACTGCCCGTAGCAAGGCTGTTTATCTGATTCAGGGCATCATTTACCCCAGCAAGGAAACTGCCTGCTTCCGCCTGATATACTACATGTTCTCTATCTACCTGTTAATGTAAGCGGCCTTTGTGATCTATTCTCTCGGTTTCAGATATATGATACCTCCGAAAGTGACCTGATTTTCCCACATATTTTTTTCCATCAAAATTTCATAAGGTTGATGTCGATACCAATAATTAAATTTATTAGTGCATAAATTCCAAATATATTTTTGATAATCTGTTCCTGTCCCATCTCGATAGGAATAATCTATAATATTCTCCCCTGTTGTCAATGAAGAAACAGACATTAATAATGTCCTCACATTTTGAACAATTATTTGTTTTGTGGTATCTTTCAAGGGATATTCAAAATCTACCACAACCTGAAAAAAAACCTTTAATGAATCATTTAAATCCTCAGTATAAATAATTTTTTTTTCACCATTGGGATCTGAAACAAGTAGATCTGGAATTTTATCTTTATTATTTTCTATATTTTCCTTATTTTCTGAATTGCAAGAAAAAGTAAACAACAAAAAACATAGGAAAAAAAATATTCTTTTACGATATATCATTATGGATTATAAATTTGGAGTAACTTACTTTTTTGATTCCTTTTTGTAAGTGGATAATTATTATATAATCCACTATTATTACTTCCGGAACTTTTTACCAGAAAAGACAAACATTATTATTTTTTATAAATCGAAAATAGTTATTAAATCAATAATATTCAAATTTTAAATTATTATTTGAATTTTTAATCATAGTTATTATATAATCTGTTGATGGAGTCCTTTGTATATTTCTATAGTTTTCCATTAATGGCACTATTTTATTATTCTATATTGAGGTTACAATAGCGTCTACCATCCCATCTATATTTTCTTCTTTAAATTCTCCGGCATGGTAATGACTATAATCATATATCATTTTATAGTTTTTTATCTCTTTGGTATTAGAATAATATATACTAACCCAACAGTCATTTAACTCATCGCTAAACCTTTCAACCAGAATTATAGTATCATTATTTCTTATATCTTCATTTAGTTTCCCGAATAAAACTTTACGAGAACTTTTTAATCCTTCGATATTTATATAATTGGATGTTTTATTTTCTAATCCTTTTGTTAATTCGTGCTCCCAAAAATTTTGAGAAGAGCATTGAAATAAAAACAATAAAAATCCAGATAAAAAAGGCCACCGGAACTTACGCTTTTCTATATCCACCATATTTATTAAAAAATTAAAGAAATTTTACGGCTATCTACTAAGTGGATTAGTTACTCTTGGAATTTTTATTTTTGGAATATAAGGTTGCCCGGTTTGATAATTGATATTTCAGCCTCCTTAAAAATACTTCTTTGCTTTATGGCAACCACTTGCCTGATGGAAATGTAGAGTCCCAAGGATATATTCTATAATATTCAAACTCAAATTTATTATTATTTTTTATTCCAATTGTGATAAGATAAACAGGTGCCGGCATGATTCTTATCTCTTTTATTTCTTTTATTTTTTCTTCTATATTTCCTTGTTGGTAAGAATATAAAATGTCCATCGGTTTATTTAAAAGTGAAATCTCATTTAGTTTTCCTTTAGGATAATTCTGCAAATCGAACTCCATTTTATACGCTTTTGCTTCTTGTTTGTTCGAGTTATAAACAAGTACCTGGTAACTCCTTTTTACATCAACAATACATTCAATTATAATAAGAGTGTCACTGGCTAAAGAAATGTCATCTATTGTTTTTAACAATACTGAACGAGCAGATTCATAGGATGTATGGTTTAAGAATTTAACCGGGTTCTTCTTTAAGCCGGCTCTTAATTAAATAGAAGAATTTTGCTTACCTATGCAAGAAATAAGAAGGAGTAAAAATATAAACATTATTAAATTAAAAAGTAAGTTATTCTTCATTTTAAAAAATAAAATAGTATAATGGCTCATGTGAACTCTTTAATGAATTCCTTAGAATTTTAGGTAAAAAAACATAAACTCAAAAATCCAAAAGGAAATAAAATTTCTTCTCGTAGATAATCTTAATAATGAGTCTTTTCTTCGATTATTTTCATACTATTATTTTTTGAATTATAACATAGTATCCAGAAAGGAGGATCTATAGTATTCGAAAACTGAGAATATGAAAATTTTCTAAGTGTTTTTGTTTCGTTAAATAGCGGTTGAAGGTCGCCTTGAAAAACATATATAAAGTCACCTTTCACTATATATCCCATTCCTTTTTTAGATGGATTAATAGATAATTCAATATAGATTTTATAATAAGCACTATCTTTTTGAATAATAGTAATATTAAAAACATTCAAGTTTTTAGTTATCGTGATTCTTTTATTAATATTATCACTCTGTAGTAAAGCATTTTCTAAAAGACAAATAAATGTTGAATCAATGGGACATAATTTAGCTAAAGACAAATCAACAAGTTCTTTAGTTTTAGGTGGACTATATTGTCCTGAAACATTTATGGTTAACAGGAGCAATAATAAAAGCAATATTTTATTCTTAGAAATCATTTATTGTAGATTTTGGACCGTATTTAATATAGGTTTTTGTTCCTGGCAAATAAATTTGAAAAATTGGTACTGGAAGATTGTTTGTTTGAAGGTTAGTTGTAATTGTATTTGAAAAACCTATATCGCTCGTACCATCACTTAACCCACTGGGTCTAGGCGTATTATTTGGATGGTTATGATTTAATTCTCTTATAGTATAACCAGCATACAATTGTCCTGCAAAAAGATGTAACATTCCTGCTTCTGCATTTGAAATATGGCTAGTGGTTAAAAAGTTCAACCCTTTATCTCCTACGATTCCAGTCTTTGCTTGTGACCATTCTACATTGGTATTTTGGCTCATAAATTCAAACATCTGTGTTCCATTGTCATCCCCTCTGACTTTATAAACGTCAAAATAAGAGACTGATGTTCCATCAGGTGAATAAGAGAGTGATTTTTGAGTTTCTACAGTTCCATATTTAAACGATATTCCCAGTTCTGACCCGTCTGAATTTGTTATTCTTTCATATTCCCCGTCATTATTTTTTTGAACCATATAAAAAGCATCCTGACTCTTATCTTTAATCTGATTTATAATTTCACCATCTTGATTTATTTCCCATATATCCTTTCCATCTGGGTCAATAAATTTAACCGGGTTATTCGCACAGTATGCGTAAGGTGAGATCGAATAGTACGCCTGCACCCCTTCTACGGAAAAAAAGGCAACCAGACAAAGACAAATCACCGGGATATTCCATGTTGTTTTCATATTATTTATATTTTAAAAGGTTTATATCCATCTTATTTTTCTATTATTTCCTGCATTAACTTTCCCTGTGCATTTCCCTCTTCCAGTTTGTCATATAATTCATCCGTTACCGGTTCCCAGCCCAAGGAGGCAAGCAGGTCGGAGATTTCATTGATCCTCTCCACAAGGAAAGAAGCATATTCATCCATCTGGTATCCGTTGGAGGACATATACTTTGCCAGGACTACTTCCAGGGAGTTGGCTTTAATAAGAAGCGCTTTCGGATTCTGCGGATAATATTCCAGCGATTTAATGGCACATAACCAGGTCAGGTCATCATACACCTCGTATTTACGCCAGTATCCGAAGGCCAGGTCTGCCAGTTGGGCCGCTACCGTTTCCCGGTCAGAAAGCGGGTGCAGGTATACTTTATGAGCTATCGTGGTTTCATTTATATCAAAATGCTCTTTAATCCCGAACTCAGGCTGGATCTGTTGGGATGTCAGTTCCAGGTTTACCCAGTCTTCCGGATACAGGTTATCTTCATCCCGGTAACGGATAAATACGTGGGAAGGAGCATAGGAAAGATAAGCTTCCGCACCGATTGCCTCTGCCAGCACTTTATAATACCAGGGGAGGGAACGGCACTGCCCCTTATGGGTACGCATGACTTTGCTTACAAATTGATTGGTAAAATCTTCTTTTCCTGCTGTATCCTCAAAATTGTATGTAAACGGAAGGTAGTTATTTCCCGAATAAGGCCGGAAGAAATATTCCATAAGGGCCATGTTTTTCCCTGTCTTATATTCTCCTAATCCGTTGGCAAGAATAAATTTCCATAAAAAAACAGCGGTGGAATCTATGCCATGGCAATAGGCATCATAACTGAGCCGGCCATCCAGATAAGCCCACTCGGCAAGGAAGACAGCCCGCTTTATGGAGAGGGGTATTTTTCCATCCAGCATATCGCTCATTTCAAGGTATGCCTGATTATAAAGGGTACTCCGGGTTTGGATCTGTACGCCATCGGTAATCTCCGGCGGTATCTGCCGGCCTAACGTTTCTGCCTGCAAAGGAAAAACAGAAACCAACATAAGGATAATTCCCAGCCTGGATTTTTTCATAGTCCGATTATTGTCTTCCGGACAAACTTACATAAAAAAATACAATTAAAGAATAAATGTTAAAAAAATAAGCTGACAGTCATGAAAATAATCTTTAAAGAGAATAGAAGAAAACAGCAGGCAAGTCACCTTTTCCTCTCAGATAAAAAGCGTTGTAACCTGATATTTATATAAATCTGAAAATGAAATTATTTCTCCTGCAAAGAAAAGAAAACGGCTCTGCGAATAATAACAAGATAATTTTTCACATCCTTTCTATCTAATTCCAATTCCGCAAAATAACTCATTAAACCAACCTCTCCACCAACCACCCCCCTATTTCCTCTCACCCACCTATTTTTAATACCCCTCCCTCATTAGCACATTGGCATATTCTCACATTGGCACATTTTAATAAATTTCTTTCCCTAACTAAATTAATACTATTTGTTTTCTCCGTAAAAAAACATAACTTTGTGGGGTTTTGGCAATTAACAGAATGATCACTAAGAATAAAACGAAAGAAGTAGTAAAAGAAAAGTTTACAGAATACCTCACTGCGAACGGGCATCGGAAAACTCCCGAACGATACGCTATCCTGGACCACATCTATTCTACGGAAGGACACTTTGACCTGGAGACATTATACGAATCCATGGGCAGGGAAAATTTCCGTGTAAGCCGTGCTACTATTTACAATACAATCGATTTATTACTGGATTGCCATCTTGTCCTGAAACATCAGTTCGGGAAAAATATTTCTTATTACGAAAAAAGCTATAACAACGATAACCATCACCATTTAATCTGTACGGAATGTGGTACGGTGCGGGAAATCAAAGATAAAAGCATTGCCCGCATTATCAGCAATAAAAAGGTGACAAAATTCAAGCCGGTCTATTACAGCTTGTATATGTATGGTATTTGCAGTACCTGTTCCGCAGCAAAACAGAAACAAATAAAAAATAATCCGAATAAATTATAAACAGATCATACACCCTGTTTATAACAAAATGTAATGCACATGAAAGTTGATGTACTGTTAGGTCTTCAGTGGGGAGACGAAGGAAAAGGAAAAGTAGTGGATGTATTAACGCCGAATTATGATGTCATTTCCCGCTTTCAGGGAGGACCAAATGCCGGTCATACACTTGAGTTCAACAATAAAAAATATGTTTTACGCTCTATTCCTTCCGGAATATTTCAGGGTGATAAAATCAATGTCATAGGTAATGGCGTGGTATTGGACCCTGCCTTATTTAAAGAAGAAGTAGAAGCACTGGAAACTTCCGGGCATGATCTGAAGAGTCGTCTTTTCATCTCTAAAAAAGCACACCTGATCCTGCCAACTCACCGTCTGCTGGATGCCTGTTACGAATCCGGAAAGGGAAATTCCAAGATCGGTACAACCGGAAAAGGAATTGGCCCTACTTATACGGATAAGGTGAGCAGAAACGGATTGCGGGTAGGAGATATACTAAACGATTTCGAAAACAAATATAAGAATGCGGTAGCGCGTCATGAAGAAATTCTGAATCAATATGGGTTTGAATATGATCTGAAACCTCTGGAAGAGGCATGGTTTGCCGGTATCGAAAAATTGAAATCCTATACTTTTATTGACAGCGAATATTTTATTAACCGGCAATTGGAGAATGAAAAACCGGTATTGGCGGAAGGAGCTCAGGGCACCATGCTGGATATCGACTTCGGTTCTTATCCCTTTGTTACTTCTTCGAATACCATAACTGCCGGTGCCTGTATAGGGTTGGGAGTTGCTCCGGGAAAAATCGGGGAGGTGTACGGAATATTCAAAGCCTATTGTACCCGTGTGGGAAGTGGACCCTTTCCAACGGAATTGTTTGATGAAGATGGGGAAAAAATGCGTAAAGTAGGAGTCGAATTCGGTTCTGTGACAGGCCGTCCCCGCCGTTGTGGATGGATAGACCTTGTTGCGTTGAAATATGCTGTGATGATTAATGGCGTAACCCGGTTAATCATGATGAAAAGTGATGTCCTCGATTCTTTCGAAACCATAAAAGCATGTATTGCTTACAAGATAAACGGAGAAGAAGTAAAAAACTTCCCTTATGAAATAAATGAAAATGTTTCTCCGGTATATGAAGAATTACCAGGATGGAAAATTGACATGACAAAAATGCAATCAGAAGATGAATTTCCGGAAGAATTTAAAAATTATCTTAAATTTCTGGAAGAAAAACTCGGCGTACCGATCACCATTGTTTCCGTTGGGCCCGACAGAGCACAAACAATCATACGTTAATCCGGGAATGTTAGGAATAATTAACTACCTGCCAGCTTTCTTTACGGCACAAAGTTTGTTATTATCCTGTATGTAAAATTTAAGTTTGTGCATTATGGCAATGATTTATATTATTTTCGGTTTATTCGCGTTAGTTAGCTGGATGATTCAAAGTGGTCTGAACAGCCGCTTTAAAAGATATTCCCAAATACCGTTGAATGGGCAGATGACAGGAAAAGACGTCGCAGAAAAAATGCTTCGCGATTATGGGATCAATGACGTACAGGTTGTTTCTACAAGAGGTCACCTTACGGATAATTATAACCCGACCAATAAAACCATCAACCTCAGCGAAGGAGTATATGATAGCAATAGTATTGCTGCCGCTGCTGTGGCTGCCCATGAATGTGGGCATGCCGTACAGCATGCTACAGCCTACAAATTTCTTAAAATGCGTTCCCGGCTGGTTCCTGTCGTGAGTTTTGCCTCCAAATGGGTATCATGGGTTCTTCTGGCAGGGATTGTGACCGTACAGACTTTTCCCCAGCTTCTATTGTTCGGAATCGTTTTGTTCGCCATGACTACGTTGTTCAGTTTTATCACATTACCTGTAGAAATTAATGCAAGTCAACGCGCACTGGCATGGCTCAGTAAAGCCGGAATTACAAACGTAAATACCTATGGAAAAGCCAAGGACGCTTTGAAATGGGCAGCTTATACGTATGTAATCGCAGCGTTAGGATCCCTGGCTACTCTTTTCTATTATGTGCTTATTTTCCTGAGCGGAAGCAGAAGAAATTAAAATGCGGAAAAGATAAAAGAATCTGTCTTTTAAATAATAAAAACGAATGATAGAGAGTGAATTAATAGCCACTCTCTATCATTCGTTTTTTTATTTCCATCAGGTCAGGTTAGTCATTTCTTCCTGTTAAAACTTTTCTCTTTAAAAGGATAAACCACAACTCTCCACACAAAGCAGATTCATAATTTATTAGGGAACAGAATTTTTTGAAGAAAAGAGAAGAAGTTCTTCCTAACAACGGCCCACTGATTAAACCCGCAAAAAATTAAAAGAAGCTTTCTTAAATTAATCCCATTGATTCCTATACTAATAAAATAATGTAGAAAGACACTACTCGTGTATGATTATCTCACCGCCAAGCCACGTAGTGGCGCCATATCATTAGCCGTGAGGCCTCAGCCCACGGTACTCATTTTAGAAAATGAATCGGATAAAAGATTGAATTCTAAGAAGATAAAAATTTGGTTTTCAGTCTCCTTCCGTAATACGTATTACGGCGAGGATACTGTTAAAGGTTTAATAACCTTTGGATTAGCCTGGTTGTTTTGTTCCCGGAAAAATGGAACCCATCAACCCCGGAATTTTAATGCATGAACTCTGGGATAGAATATCCTCCTGTGATATTTTATATCTTTATCCTTTATTTTTCAATAAGATGCAAAGGCCGGATATATTACCTTTAAGCAGGGCTATAAAGATTTTAATTCCAAATACCAGGCATATTTAGCTATCTTAAAAGATGTGTATAGAGAGTAGTTCAGAGAAGGGAAGAGTGGGGCTAGGTGATACTTTTCGTCTATCACCGGGGTATTCCTACTATCTTTAAAATTCGACTAAGACAAAATTTCAGAAAGGCCGGCTAAAGTCGTATAAACAACTGGTCATTGTTGTATAAACGACCGGATAATGTCATGAAAACGACAAGGGAATGTCGTGTAATTGGAAGGGCAACCTGATCGTTCAACCTACGTTGGGCGTTCGTTTACCGTTGCTTGAACGTTCGTTTATCGTTGGTTGGGCGAACGTTTTCCGTTGGTTGGACGCTTAAATCCTGACCGGGAGAGGGAAGAGGCTCCTTTAAAAGAGCTGATCGGGTGCTGCAGAAGAGGTGATAAAGGGTGCCAAAGCTTTTTCTAAAAGCAGTAGCTAGGTTGGCTGATACCCTGTCCACAGTACATCAAAGATACGGCTTTTTCAGGCGGAAGTCAAGTTTTTGTGGTGTTTTTTCAGGCAACCTGCCAACTCTTCCCTTCCTTGAAGGGAAGTACCTTTTCCCGGAGGGAAAAGGGGTAGGGTTAACCCACGGCTGAGAAAGCGCTTTATAAAAAAAGGATAAGATATTACCTATGGGAAAATAACCGGGATGGGTATGGGAAGGGGGTAAAGAAATTAGTACTACCAAACCCCACCCCTTTTCCTACGGAAAAGGTACTCCCCTCGTACGTTTGCAT
>JAJQEC010000140.1 GCA_021201815.1 Candidatus Azobacteroides sp.
TTTAGACAAAGAATGATTCTCATGCAAACGTACGAGGGGAGTACCTTTGACTTCGCCAAAAGGGGAGGGGTTTGGTGGTAACAATATCTTTCCTTACTCCCCATACTCAGCCCACGGCAATTCTAAAATCCGGATTGTTTTTCTATTATTCCTGAAATGAATGGTAATTCTCTCCCGGGAAATACACCGCTATATTATGGCTGCCATGCCTTTTCAGGTATCCTTGCCGAATCCATTTATTCAGCTCCTCCAGCGCTTTGCTCCGGAGCTTCCCTGTTAATTTAGAATATTCCATACGGGTGATACAGGGTTTTTCTTCGAAAAACCGGGCCAGTCTTTTTTTACATTCCTCTTCTGGTAAAGAAGCCGAATTCCTGAATCCTTTGTCAGGAGTAACACGGATTAATTCTCCTGTTTGTATGTTTCTACGCAAGACAGTAGCCGGACGGAATTTCACGGTATCAAAATGAACGGAAGATGACCGTATTTCTTTTTTATCCGTCACTGGCCTGGCTTTAAGGGTGGCATGGAATTTTCCTATTTCATCCACTTCTACGGTAAATCCTTCTTTCATGTATTCTGCCATGACCTCTGCAAGGGCAGAGAGAGTTGCCTTTACCTCTCCGGGAGTTATGGAGCGGCTCCTTGTCATTTCAGCTATCAATTTTTCCGTATCAATGATTCCTCTGGAAACAATTCTCGGATGGAGAGGTTCTTTTTCTCCCTTCCCTTTGCGGTTCGGATTTTCTCTGAAGTCATAATTTGCTGCCATCTTTTCCTGTTTTTCAGTATGTAACGTGCCCTTTTACACTCCCTTATAATTAAGGTGTATAAGTACGTACTTCTAAGTGGTATAAATACGTACTTCTAAGGTGTATAAGTACATACTTCTTTGTTGATTTACTAATGAAAATCAGTTGATTTACTAATGGAAGTCGATTGATTTACTGATGAAAATCAGTTGATTTACTAATGAAAATCAACTTAGGCTCCCAAACGCAAAAATAGGAAGATTTGCTGGAACCGGAATGTAAATATACAAAATAATAAAGCGGATTGCAACTATTTATAAAAGTAAATTGCATCAGAACGGGTATCCGATTGCAAAGTGGAAGGCAAAGTCGTCATTAAATTTAAAGTGAGCAAGACGCCATTTATCTGTGCCGGTAAGAGCCGGATCATACACTTTAATTCCCGCATCGAAACGGATCAGGAAGAAGTCAAAGTCAAGTCGGATTCCCAGACCTGTTCCCAGCGCAATTTCTTTGTAAAACCGGTCGAATTTGAATTCACCGTTCGGCTGATTTTCATAATTCCGGATGGTCCATATATTTCCGGCATCTATAAAAGCTGCTACCTGAAACATCCCTGCTACCCTGTTCCGGTATTCTATATTTAAATCCAGTTTAATATCTCCGGATTGATTCATAAAGTCCGTTACTCCGTGATTATTGTAACTACCCGGTCCCAATTGCCGCGTATTCCATCCCCGGACACTATTCGATCCTCCGGAGAAATACCTTTTTTCATACGGAAGGACAATAGAGTTCAGATACGGATACGCAACCCCCAGGCCCGCATGAAAAACAATGGAACTCCGGGTATTAATACCGATACTCTTAGCAAAATCCACATCCCCTTTTACATATTGAGCAAAAGGATTGTTGAATATTTCATAATATCCGTTTTCATCCTGACGCAAATGAAATAATTTACTGATTCCATAAAGAAGGTTACCGGCAAATTCTATATTGGTACGGATTACCTGATATTCATTGTGGCGCTGGTTCCTGCCCTGGCTATTAATGACGAGTCCGTATGCTGCACGCAGGATAAACTGATTCTCATAACTGTAACGAAGGATGGTATTGTTGGGATTGTTTAATACACTATCTTGAAATAACTCCGATACCTTTGGCATGGTTACGTAGTTCAGGTCAAACACATCCCACGTATGACTTAACTTATTTCTGGAAGTAACCCATTTATACGTATAACCGGTATTAAAAAATATTCTTTGGTACTCAGCTCTTAACTGATTGTTTATACTGAACCGGATATCCGTAGATCCCTGCCTTTCCCTTAGATTAGGAAGCTTGACCAGGAAGCGGGGGAAAGATAATCCTAATTCGATTCCGTATTCGTAATAATCCTGATTCAATATATCTGTAGGCGTGCTACCGGTAATTGCTTCATAGGCTCCTCTTAACCTGACCCTGAAAATTTCCGCTCCGTTAAAAATATTCCGGTGCTGGTATCCGACGGTTGCTCCTATTCCCAAATCCCCGGCTGCATTGGTGCCTTCTATTGTTCCCTGTATCCAGTGAATATTTCCCTGGGTAATATTTATATTACAATCCAGCAGGTTATCCGGCTTTTCAGTGAAACCCATCGTTACCTGCCTTACAGAGGAAAGTGAGTTTAATGCCTGATAAGTCCGTTCTGCTAATCTTTCACTATATCGTCTTCCCGGCCTTATAAAGCAACGGTTGAGGATCGTTCTTTCATTCAGGAATCTGGTCTGGTCATAATGAATAAAAATATTCTCAATGCTTGTTGTATCAGTGGTAACCGCACGCCTTCTTCTTCCTAAGGAAGAACCACTGTATATATCCACCCTTTCGATTCTGTAAGGTAAATGGTCCTGCGTGTAAATGGCTCCGGAATCAGTTTCCATGGTTCTGGGAAGAATAGTTAAAGTCAGATCAACTTCTAGGTTATTTAATGCTGTATCTGCCTGATACTGGAAGTATTCCGTACCCAGACTGAAATATCCCACATTTCGGAAAGCAGTATTAATATCTATCAGTCGATCTTCGAGCGCATCCTGATCAAAAATGCTGTTGGGCCGGATCGGATTCCTTCTGAGGGCACGTTGCATGATTCTGTATTTTGCGGAATCCTGTATATCTACGGAAAAGTTACGTATTCTGTAAGGGTCTCCGGGATGGAACATATAGGTTACTTTTGCTTTTTTATCTTCCAGCTTATCCGTATAATCTACTTCAGCATTCAGATATCCCCAGTTAAATAACTGCTGTTCCATCTGGTCGGCAGAATATTTACTATTCGCAGCATTATAAATTACAGGGGCGGAACCGATTTTCCATAATAATTTATTGAAAAAAGTAGAATCCGTTCCGGCAAGGTTATATATACCAAGTCCGGGTTTTAACCCTAATATCGAACTATTCGGTTTTTGCAGTACATATCCTTCCAGGCGGCCGGGGGATATATTCTTATTATCGCTGACAATATCCACATTATCCAGCAAATATTGCCCGGGAGCAAGATTCTTGGTATAATTACAGCCGCTTACCCCAATCAGGATAAGTATCAGGATGACGAATTGATATTTACTGTTGCGTATTTCGATCACTTTGTCCTCTGTTTCTTCTTTTCGGATTTTTAAATAAGTTTTTAAAAGTCATTGCCTCTTTTGTGTATACAAGCCCGATACCCTGTGTTGTAGGAGCTTTCTGATAATATTCGTCGTTTGTTTTATTATAAGCTTTCAGCCTTAAGTTTCCACTTTTATTAAGTTTTAACTCAGTATCGAAGTCTCCGACAACCGTTGTGTTATTTGCACTTGCATTATTATATTCTACGTTTGTATTAATGATCAGACGATCATTAAATAACCGGGTCGTAAGGGTCACATCTACATCTAAATTCGAATTGTCTATGGAATTAATATTGGTGCTTAAAGATACATTTTTTCCTAATATTCCTCCGATAAGGCCATTCAATGTAGAAGTAAGGGTAGAAGAAGCAAAGCTATTTACAATAGAATTATTGGACGATGCGGCTGTGGCATAATCCGGTGTATAGAATGATCCGAGTGCAAGCAGATACGCAAATTCTTTAATGAGCACATCTTCTGTACTCATATAGCTTTTTACATTTTGCTGGACATCCTGAGAGACATCCGGTAATTCGATATCATAACTGATGTCTACTTTATCCAGGCTACCCTGAATCGTTAATATACAATTTACATCTACCCGCGTACCACTTTGCAGGTTGGGATCGGAAGCAAAAGATTGGTCCAGTGTACTCAGATCAGCCCTTAACGAATACTGGGCGACAATATTAAAGCTGGTTTTCATCGGATCTCCATTAAAATTTACCGTGCTACCTTCCATAATCTGAAATTTCCTTCTGGTAATATTCTGGAGATTATAAATAAAACTTCCCTGCTCAATCGTATAGTTTCCGAATAGTTCCATGCTGGAGCTGGCCAGGTTATAAGTAAAATTAATATTTCCTGTTCCCGTAACTACGGCCCGGCTTGTTAATGATGGATCCAGATATACTGTAAATTCCATATTCGGATTTACATTCATGGTAATTTTCATGTCTACCGGAAGATTGGCAGACCGTTGTATTTTATCATTTTCTTCATCTGTCCGATGGTCAACGAAAATAATATTCGGATGTTCATCGGCAGTTAAATTGGAAGGAAGGATAACAGCAATTCTGGAATTTGTACTGTTTTGTAAGTTCATATTCAGATTTACGCCTGTATCATTCCCTTCTCCTGTTATACTTCCGGATAACCTGACTAATCCGAAAAACAGGCTATCGGTATCATTGATATTATTCAACACCAGAAAGTCCTGTATGCGCATGGAAAAGTTATAGTTCAGATTCTGGAAGTTATGATGGGTTACGGTTCCTGTTAAATTTGCCGCTTTGCCCTGCGGATCCACAATACTCATATTATGGATATCTATTTTATCAGGCGTTACACTGATGCTATCTTCTATCACATACGTTACATCCGTCAGGTCAATTCCGAACCGGGCATCATCCACATATATCGTTCCGTTTATTTCAGGAGCATTTGTTTTTCCCGAGATAACAAGATCCGTCTTAATATCCCCACCAAGATTATAAAGTACATCCTGCAAAAATGGCTGGAGCCAGGAAAGATGAATGTCATTCAGGTTAATCCTTACCCGCACGGAATCCGTTTCCGGGAAAAAGGCTCCGCTGATCGTTGAATTTTCACCGCCATCCGTTCGTTCCAATGTTCCTCTTACTCCTACAAAATTACGTCCGCTGCTAAAAACCGAAGCCATCTGCAGATTTCCGATTTCTTCATTATTCAGGGCAATATCATTAATATTCAGTGGATTTGCAAAGACACTGGGCAAGGTTTCCGAACCGACAATCGCCATACGTCCCTGTATCAACCCACCGACTCCCAAATAGCTCATATTTAATGCGTCCGTAATATCTTCAATATGGAGTTGATTAATTTCTACATATAATGTATCGCTTCCTGTATTTGAATAAACCCCATTTGCTGAGATATACTCTCCTTCGTGATGGCTAAGGCGGAAATTACGCACATCAATCCTTCCATCCATTAAGGTAATTGTTGACGGAGAAACTGATATACCCATCGTATTTAACGTAAGTGTCGACGGATTAAAAGCAACGGTCGTAGTCAGTGGATCATTAGGAAGTGTCCTTCTTAATGTAATCACATTATCTAAATTTCCCTTTATAACGAATGTATCTGTTTTATTATCAAATAAAGTATGAATAAGGATACTATCTCTGATGGCCTTAGCATCCAGATTTACCTGAATGGTATCATCCAGAATATCCGGAATAATAGCTGATGCATTTACCGTTAACGGACCCTGCATGTTTGAGAGACTCAAATTCAAGTTATCCAGTATGGTTTCACCGGCCATACCCTGAGGCAGGTTCAGTTGAGCCTGCAGGAAATTTCCCGTATCATTAAAAGAAAAATCAAGATTAGCCGGTTGTACTACGGTAAAAGGCAGATCAAAAATTCTGGTAAGCCTTTCCGTATTATTAACTGTCAGATGTATATGGAAATTATTCTCATTGACCGGAAGTTTTGTTTTCCGGTTCATCATAATCAGAGAAGGGAGGTATTCATTTGCAGTCGCCATTAACTGATCGGCGATTACATCGAAAGAGATTTTACCTGTGGCTGTAAGATGAAGGAATTCCTGGTCAACATCAATTAACCGGTCTCCGTTTTCCTGAAAAGCAGCACTCACAGTAAGCGCGGTTGTCCGGAAGCTCATACTGTCAGAAACAAAATAGATACTGTCCAGTACGGCTTTACCGGTAATATTATCCAGGTCTTTTCCTGCCATATCAGCCGTAAGAAAGAACGATACTTTACTATTCGGGTATTCCGGTAAATCAATAAGTTGTCCTAATGCCACATCTTTTGCATCCAGTACTGCATTTACGGATAAAAGAGAAGATGATAAACTTGCTTTTCCATCCAGATTGATATATCCGAGTTCATTGTTCATATTGAACAGGATATTATAATTATCGCCATCAATTTGTGCTTTCAGATGAATATTGCTTAAATGTGCATCTTCATAATCAAATAAGGGGATGCTGGCATTTACATCGGCAACGATCCGGTCATTCGCATAATTCCCTGTAATAGTGGATTCCAGACTGACATTACCGAACATGTCATCGCCCAGTAACCTGTCGAGACGAAAATTTCTTCCTGTTAAATCCACATCGTAGTTTATTCTATCCTGTGATTCGATGTATCCGGCCGTTCCTTTCACGGAAATATCACCGGGTGCTGTCCGGAGATTAAGGGCAAGCAACATATTTTCGATCGTGCCGGAGAGGTTACCTTTTATATTGATATTTCCAAGATTTTTTATTTCTTCTGGCAGGTCCAGGGATTCATCCATCAGGTTACGGGTGATTAATCTGATATCTGATTCATTAAAATTCAAATCGGCTATTTCTGCTTTTATCGTAGCCTGCTCCAATTGCTGATAATTGCTGATAAAAGCATTGGCATTTAATGACACATTTCCCATAGAAACCTTCAGGTCTTCCAGATTAATGGCGGGCATAGGAGCTGTTATCGTTCCCTGAATAATCAGGGAATCCGTAAAATTGCTGAGAGAAGGGGAGAACGATTTTAAATCCGCCAGGGCAATGTATGTATGATCTATCTCAAGGTAAATATTACCGCTATCTGCTATTGCTTCAATTTCTTTTCCTTCATAATCCAGGTTTCCCTGCACATGGAGGTGTGAATGGGGGAGGCGCAGTGTCAGGTCTTCCAGGGTAATCTTTTTCCCGGAACCGTTTACTTTCCCGGTCAGGTCTTCAATTACCGTTCCGGAATGTTCGTGTAGCCGGAATTCTTTGAGGTTTAGTTTGAAATTTTCCAGGTCCGAATAATTAACAGCCAGGTTAGCCTGTAAGCCGGATACGGAAATATGGTTTGTATTGAATATTTCCGGTGTTTCTGCTTCTGATTTGATATAATAATTCAACCTGCCATTTTCCAGAATTACTTCTTCCATATTAAAAGTCAGCGCTCCGGATTCTTTCGGAGTGGTGTCCTGACTGGCAAAAGCATCAATGATAAACTGGAAATTCATCGGTCCGTTCAGGGAATCCTGATTGATATTTCCCAAAAAGTCGGAAAGCAGGACTTTATTTATCTGCAATTCATTCTTCAATAAAGGAAGCAGGTTGAATTTTGCATCGATTTCCCGCGCATACAAAAGTGTATCTTTGGAAAGATCTTCCACATACACACCCGAAAGATTCAGCGAATTTGGCAGGCGAAGGGAAATTTTATCAATACGGAAAGTGCTGTTGATTTTTGCAGAGAGTTCCCGGACCAGGATATTTTTAATCCATTGCTGGACAGGAGGAAGGGAGATTGCTACAAACAATCCCGCAATAAGCAGAAAAATGCTTGCTAGGCTGATCAGAATTATTTTTTTAACTTTCCTTTTGGTCATTTGCTCCTAATTAAAACACATCCGTAAATAAAAGTAAAAGGAAAAAGAGGGTCGGTAAAAATAAAGCATTTTTACTAATTCATTTACTTTTTACCTTTTATTTTTTACTTTTATATGATAAATTTATCTTTAATATTCACCAGATATAGCTTGTCTGTGGCTCTGGTAAAAGCTGTGTAGAGCCATCGGTAGAAATCTGTCCCCATCTGTTCTTTTGTAACATATCCTATGTCCAGAAATACGTTTTTCCATTGTCCGCCTTGTGCTTTGTGGCAGGTAAGGGCGTATCCGTATTTTACCTGCAGGCAATTATAGAATGGATCTTCTTTCAACTTTTTCATTTTTCCTGCCTTTGTAGATATATCGGAATAATCTTCCAGAATGGAAACAAACAAACGATTACTTTGTTCTCTGGAAAGCGCTGTTGTCTCCGAATGTAGGGTGTCAAGCAGGATTTTAACTTCCATGTCTGTTTCATAATCAGGAAGTTCAATCGTAACGTCGGCAAACCGGAAATCATACATATCTTCCGTTCGCCATATTTTTCGTACTTCAGCCATGTCTCCGTTGGCAAGAAAATCTATTTCTTCGTATTTTTCTCCCCAATAGTAATTGTTTTTTACAATCATTAACCGGTCTCCGTATGAAAGTTCTTCTTCCCGGTAAAGGATACTGTTCCGAATGCCGTTGTTGTATATATTGGTTCGTTTGTTGGAGCGGGAAATCACAATGGTTTCCTCAATCCCATCCCGGTCAAAAGCCGAAGATATAGTTTCTATTAATTCATCTCCTTTTACAGGAATAATATCCGGAAAGTCCTTTACTTCGATCTGAGGATAATCATTTGTCGTTCCCCGCATAATGTCCAGCCTTATTTTTGTGGCGTTGTACAATATACCGGAAGCCTGCTGTTGCCGGATCACATCTTTTAAGGTACATTCTTCAATTCCAAGTCCGAAACTTCTCAATACCTGATCATTAAATGCCGGACTTATTTCTTCACCGACAGGGGGTAACTGGGCGGAGTCTCCCATTAAAACCAGCCGGCAGTTTTCACCGGTATACACATATTGAATCAGGTCTTCCAGTAATCTTCCGGTACCGAATTGAGAATCAGAACTGTTATTCGGGATCATGGAGGCTTCATCCACAATAAAAAGAGTATGCTTATGCGGGTTAAAATTCAGCTCAAAACCCACAATTTCAGGCGAAAACTTTTTCTGACGGTAGATTTTCTTGTGTATCGTATAGGCAGGATGGTCTGCATACTGGGAGAAAACTTTCGCGGCTCTTCCGGTGGGAGCCAGTAATACCGTTTTTTGTTTCAATGCGGTCATGGCTTTTACCAGCGCACCGACAAGAGAACTTTTCCCGGTACCGGCATAACCTTTCAGGACAAATAACTTGTCCGTATCCCGGTCCATAATAAAAGAAGACAATTTATCCAAGGCTATTTCCTGATCACCGGTCGGTTGATGAGGGAAATATTGGAGTATCTGTTCGATCAGGTATTTGCTAACCATCCGTTTTTATTAAATCGTTGTCAATTATGTAACGTAACATTTTGAAAAAGGATTTTGTTTTATCCCAGGACATGTAATCCGTCCATAATCATTTTAAGCAATAGTAGCGCTGCGATTACATATACCGTAACAGATACCTGTTTTGCTTTATTGCTGAAAACTTTCAGGATTACAAAGCTTAACATCCCGAACAGGATACCCTGCGCAATGCTGGATGTAAATGGCATCATGACGATCGTCAGGAAAGCCGGCAGCGATTCGGTGATATCATCGAAATTGATTTTTACGACAGCCGCAATCATAAACAATCCGACAATAATCAGCGCCGGAGCAGTGGCAGCAGGGGGTACCATCAGGAATACCGGAGCAAAGAACAGGGCAATGGCAAACATACAGGCCGTACTGACAGCCGTCAACCCGGTTCTTCCACCGGAAGCAACGCCCGAAGCGCTTTCCACATAAGAAGTTACCGTACTGGTACCCAGCATTGCACCGAAAGTTGTTCCTAATGCGTCCGCAAATAATGCATTTTTCACCTGTGGGAAATTTCCGTTCTTATCAATAAATCCGGCACGGGAGGCAACTCCTATTAATGTACCGACCGTATCGAACAGATTGACAAAGAGAAAAGTAAATACTACAATCAGCATGTCGAATGTAAATATGTTCGTCCATTCGAATTTCAGGAATATCGGACTAAGGGAAGGAGGGAGGGCTACCAGTCCGCCTTCGGGAACCGTTACTTGTCCGAAGAAAATACCACAGATCGTAGCCACTACAATTCCTATCAGGATCGCTCCATGGACGTTTTTAGCAAAAAGGATTCCGGTTAAGACCAGTCCGATGAGTGTAATCCATACGTTCGGATTGGCCAGGTCTCCCATAGCTACATAGGTTGCATTGTTTTGTACGATCAGTCCGGAATGCTGCAATCCGATAAACGTGATAAAAAGTCCGATTCCTACCGGAATAGCGTCTTTGAGTGTCTGAGGAATACTATTGACAATCAGTTCCCGGATATTAAAAAAGGTTAACAGGATAAAAATAATACCTTCGATAAATACAGCAGTCAGCGCAAACTGCCACGAATATCCCATTCCCAGAACAACCGTAAACGCAAAAAAAGTATTCAGTCCCATTCCCGGAGCCTGTGCGATAGGCAGATTCGCAAGGAATGCCATTAACAGGGTAGCGATAATAGTCGCCAGTGCGGTCGCCGTAAACAAAGCCCCTTTGTCCATTCCCGTTTCTCCTAATATATTCGGATTGACAGTCAGGATATAAGACATGGTGAGAAACGTAATAATACCTCCGATAAATTCTTTTTTTATATTGGTATTGTTCTCTCTTAATTTAAATATTCGTTCTAACATGTATTTTATTTATTTAAAATCAGAAATCCCATTTCACTGCCAGGGTAGGAAGCAAATATACTTTGTCTTCTTTATATTTTGTAAAGTTACGGCTTATTTCTATCTCACTACCGAACGCAAATTGTTCCGTGATATTGTACCAGATTTGCGGTTCTGCCAGAATAACAACTTTTTTACCGCTAAGGTTGCCGATTCCGTTCCGGTTTCTGTTTTCCGTCCAGATATCCAGAAAGCCACGAAATGTAAACTTATCTTTCAAGAAACGGCTTGACCAGCTTATGGTCCATTGTACGTCATGACTTATTTTTTCAAACGCGTGGTATTTATAAGTCAGATAAGTATTGAAATGTGCACGTGGACTGAGAAAATGGGTATAAGAGGCGCCTGCAAGATAAGCATTTGCAATGTATCCGGAATAGTCTTTCGTATGGAAAAGTCCTCCGTTATATTCTATGTGAGCCATAATCGGGAAATCTTTTATTTTTATGTCTCTTGCTATTTCGGCATAAATCAATCCCAGGTTACCCCGCTCGTGGCTGAAATCGAAATCTACAAAGAAAAAGGTAGAACCCCAGGCATCCGGTTTAAACATTTCCAGTGTAGCTGTCAGATAGTTGGGAGAGGGTATTTCTTCGTATAGTGCATGCCGGAAGTCATAGTGTAACTGTAGATTCTGGCTGTATCCCAGAATCGATAAGAATAGCAATAACGCTGAAAAGGTAACTTTTTTTCTCATATATAGGTATATTTTCCGCAAATATAGAAAAAAGTAAAAGGTAACAGGTAAAAAGTAAAAGAGAAAGGGAGGGTTAGGGATATTTTTGTTTTGTATAAAAGTATTTTTTCCTTTGATTAATGATACTTTTTCTTCTATACACATATACTTATGTCTAATCCTTCCCCTTTTGGCATCTCACCAATTCTCCCCTCGGAGAAGGGAAGAGTGGGGTTTGGTAAAAAGCAGTAGAATAACCAGACAAGAAAAATACCTGAAACTTTTTGGTACCCAACTGGTTTGTTTTTACTCTTGTAAATTTCGTTTTCTTGTGGGTTGTTCAACCGTGGGTTAACCCTTCCCCTTTTGACTTCGTCAAAAGGTACTTCCCCTCGGAGAAGGGAAGAGTTGCTGGTATTTTATCATTTTCCTTTTTTCCTTTCTGTCTTTTTCTTTTTTTCGTATTTTTGTTGAAAAGATTAAGCAATGACTATTATTACTCCCGAACAGAAGTTGGCAGATGTAATCCTGCGTAACTATCACCTGATTCCTGTTGTCAACCGTTTTGGTATTGAACTGGGGTTCGGAGATAAATCCATCAGTGAGGTTTGCAGGGAACATGCGATTAATGAAGAATTTTTCGCAGCCTTACTGAATACCATCAGTTATGAATCTTATTTCTCTGATAAAAAGCTGAATGTAGCTAATATGCTTCAATTGGTAGATTACCTGAAGAAAACGCTGATAAATTACAAAGAGTCCCAGATCGGAGTTATTGAAATTCATATTCAACAACTGATTAACTCCAGTCCGGAGAAAAATAAACATCTGCAACTAATAGAAAATTTCTTTTTCCAGTTTAAAGAAGAGTTTTTGTCATACGAAAAAGATGTCAATAAAGAGATGTTCGAATTAGCTTCCCGGATGTATACGGATTACAAAGAAAAAAATACAATGGCATCAGGGTATGAGCTTCCGGATTTTGAAACCTTTCAGGAGAAGTATGAACAGCTTACGGAAAAGCTTTCGGATATGAAGTCATTACTGATAAAATACCTTTCCGGAAATTTTGACCGGAGGATAAGAAATGCGATTATCTATATTATTTCCCGCTTTGAAGCGGATTTCTATACTTATATCCGTTTGCAGAACAGGTTACTTCAGCCAATGATGAAAGAGGTGACTAAAAATAATACCGGTAAATGAAAGGAGAAGAGTTACAGATCGCATTGATTACTCCTTATTATATACAGGCATTCGGGTTAAAAATGGCGTTATCCGAATTCTTTCAGGTATTGCATGTAGATATTTTCGAAACCTTTGAAGCATTTGAGGAAACGCCGGTTTCTTACGACCGGGTATTTATTGACCCGGTAGTATATTTATCCCATAGTGAAGCCTGTAAGGAAAGAAAAAAAATAGTGTTGCTGACAGACAGACCTTCTTCTTTCAGCCATGTTGAGTTATCCGTTTTGGATATTTCTTTACCCAGGAAAGAACTTCTGGATGAGCTGGAACATATTTATCAGGATACATGTGCCCAGGAATATGACGAAAACAGCAAAGAATTGTCCGAACGAGAAAAAGAAGTCCTGGAGCTGGTGGTAAAGGGATATATCAGTAAAGAAATTGCCGGGATGCTGAATATCAGTTTGTACACGGTACAGACGCACAGGAAAAATATATCAGCCAAGCTGGGAATTAAGTCAGCGTCCGCACTGACGGTTTATGCCATGATGAACGGTATTATATCGCCGGAAACTCTCACTAAATAAAATTCATGTTTCTGATCTATGATTGTATTAGCAGATAGCGGCTCTACAAAAACGCACTGGTGTTTTATCCTGAATAAAACAGTGGTGAAAGAAATAACTACGGCCGGGATAAATCCGTTTTACCAGACGCAGGAAGAGATTCAACAGGAACTTTACCAGCGTTTTGTCCCTTATATTCCTCCACAGGAAATAAGGGAGATCTATTTTTATGGCGCTGGTTGTGTTCCTGATAAGATACCAATCCTTAGAAATGCGCTTACCTCATTCTTCCATGCGGAAATTCATATTCATAATGATCTGCTGGCCAGTTGCCGGGCTTTGTCCGGAAGTATTCCGGGAATAGTAGCTATTCTCGGCACCGGTTCTAATTCCTGCTTGTATGACGGGAAAGAAATTGTTGGCAATGTCTCTCCGTTAGGATTTATCCTGGGGGATGAAGGAAGCGGAGCAGTCCTTGGAAAAATGCTGGTGGCGGATATCCTGAAAAATCAACTTCCGGAAAGCCTGATAAAACGTTTTTTTGTTCGTTTTGACCTTACTCCTGCAAAGGTGATGGAGCGCGTGTATCGCTCTCCGTTCCCTAACCGTTTTTTAGCCGGCCTTTCTGTATTTTTACACGAAAATATGCATGAATATCCGGTGTTGAAGAATATGGTGGAAAAGAGTTTCAGTGCTTTTTTTGAGCGCAATATCCTTCAGTATGGATGTGGCGGTTATGCTGTGCATTTCAGCGGGTCCATTGCATATTATTATCAGGATATTTTAAAGGAAGTGGCTGAAAAATATAACCGGCAGCTCGGAAAAGTGGAAATGTATCCTATGCCGGGATTGATTGAATATCATAGTTCTTTTCAGGAAGGAAGATGGAAGTGAAGAGATTAACCGGTTTGTTTTCCGGAAACTCCGGGACTCTTCCCTTCCTCGAAGGGAAGTACCTTTTTCTACGAAAAAGGGGAAGGGTTAACCCACGGTTGAAATACTTTTTTAGGAAGATAAATAAGATTGTTACTACCAAACCCCAGCCCTTTTGGCGGAGCCAAAAGGGACTCCCCTTCTTCGAGGGGAGCGTTAGTGCGCTGCTCACCAGTTAGAAGATGTAAAATTAGGCATTAGATATTTATATTAGTGCTCAGGATTTATAATTTTCTATTTTATCTCTTCTCATAGACATTTCTAAACCCATAGTCTTGATTCTTGAATCATGACTCCTGATTCTCTTAAATCAGCCCTCTGGTTTTGAATTCCAGGTATTTATTTATTACATTCATGGTAAGCTTATTCGGAGGAGTCAGTAAGGAATAAATTCCATTTGCATTCAGCTCTTTCACAATTAATCGCTTGTCATAAGAGAACTTTTCCGCGATTGTTTTATTGTATATATCTTCCAGATTATCCGGTCGTTCATTAAGTAGTTGAGAAAGTTCGGTGTTTTCAAAGAATACCACCAGCACCAGATGATTAACGGATAAACCCTTAAGAAAAGGCAATTGCTTGCGCATACCCACCACGCTTTCAAAATTGGAGAATAAAATAAGTAGGCTTCGCTGGTTAATCCGTTTCCGGATGTGAAGGAACAGTGATTCGAAATCAGATTCCAGGAAGTTTGTTTTTTCTTTATACAGGATCCGGATAATGTTATCCAGATTGGAAATTTTTTTGGATGCCGGAAGCCAGGTAGATAACTTATTAGAAAATGTAATGAGCCCGGCTTTGTCGTTTTTTCGGATAATAGCATTGGTGAGTGCCAGAGATGCATTGATGGAATAATCCAGCAAAGACATTCCTTCAAACGGCATTTTCATTACCCGACCTTTATCGATGATGCTATAAACGGACTGGGAGATTTCATTCTGATAATTATTTACCATTAACTGGCTTTTCCTTGCGGTTGCTTTCCAGTTGATGGCCCGCGGATCATCTCCGGTAGTATAGGAGCGGATAGTTTCAAATTCCGTGCTATGCCCGGGTTTTCTTATCCTTTTTAGTCCGTGTTCGTGCAGGCGATGGGAAATGGCGATCAGTTCGTATTTACGCATTTGCAGGAAAGAAGGATACACGGCAACCTTAAAACCCTGTTCGAATTTAAAGCGGCGTTTTACCAACCCGATGACAGAAATGCAATATACATTGATCGAACCGAATTCATAGACTCCTCTTTTCACCGGATGCAGGACATACGTCAGCTTTTTTTCTTCATCCGGACGCAGAGAAGCTTTGAACAAGACATCTCTTTTCTGGAACTGGAAAGGTATTTCATCAATAATCTCCGTATGAACAGGAAAAAAATAATTATTTTTCAGAAACAGGTAAATGTCATTGTCATCACCGTTTGACAATCTTTCAGTCATTTCCCGGCGGGCAAAAAAAGGTTTCCTGCGGCTGAAGAAAAGCATGCTGTAGTCAACCAGAAAAAGTAAAAGAATGACACCCAGCAACACTTTTGCAACTGCGAACAGTGAGGGAACGAGAAATGCAATCACGAACATTACACAACTGGCAATGATCAATGCAAAAAAACGTTTTGTCAGGTAAAGGTTTCTGATGTATTGCACGATTATCTCGGAACTTCGATTTTTTGAATAATCATTTGAATAATCTGGTCTGTAGTGGCTCCTTCCATTTCTTTTTCAGGAGTAAGAATGATCCGGTGCCTTAATACCGGCGTTGCCAGATCCTGAATATCTTCCGGAGTGACAAAATCCCGTCCACGGATGGCAGCCAGTGCCTTAGAACTGTTCAGCATAGCAATGGAGGCCCTTGGTGAAGTTCCCAGATAAATAAATTTATTTTCCCGGGTATTGTTGGATATTTTTACGATATATTCGAGCAGGCGCGGTTCGACATGTACTTCTTTAATAATCTTATCTTTGAGGCGTTGCAATGTTTCTATATCCAGAATCCCGTCTACCTGTTGCATGTGTGCGGAAAAGCCTTCGTGATGAAGTTGCAGCGCGGAAACTTCTTCTTCAAATGCCGGATAAGTAACCATTATTTTGAAAAGGAACCGGTCCAGTTGAGCTTCCGGAAGAGAATATGTTCCTTCCTGGTCAATCGGATTCTGAGTGGCAAGAATGATAAAAGGATAGGTCATCGGATAAGTGATTCCATCCGCAGTGATCTGTCTTTCTTCCATTACTTCGAATAAGGCTGCCTGAGTTTTTGCCGGGGCACGGTTGATTTCGTCAATCAGAATGATATTAGAGAAAACGGGGCCTTTTTTAAATTCAAACTTTCCGCTTCCCGGAATAAAAACAGAGGTTCCCAGTACATCTGACGGAAGTAAGTCCGGAGTAAACTGGATACGGCTGAAATCGGCTTTGATTGTTTTCGCAAGCATTTTAGCCATTAATGTTTTTGCTACTCCCGGAGGTCCCTCCAATAATGCGTGCCCATTGGATAAAATGGCTGTTAGCAACAATTCTATTACTTCACTCTGACCTACGATTACTTTGGATAACTCTCTTTTTATCTCTGCGACCTGCTGATTTAACTCTTCAAAGTCAGTACGGACGCTTAAATTCAATTCACTCATACGGTAATTATTGAAAAAGTAGAAGGTAGAAAATAAAAAGTAAAATAAACCACTATTCGATTAGTTTTAGTTTTTTACCTTTTACCTATTACTTTATTTAATTTATACTAAACGAAATATGCTCGTATTCTTTTAATTGATCTGTAATATCTTTTGTCAGATTCACTTTGTCATATCGTGAAAATAACCGGGCGTTCATATTGGTTTCCGGATCCGTAACTTTAAAAAACAAAACGGCATTTCCCGGTTTCTGCTTCAAAAGTACGGATAAATCATTTATTAATTCCTTATTTATAATATCCAATGGTAAATTTATTGTAATTTTATCTATCAGTTTTTCGTGTACATCGTCCAGCATCTCTATTGAATGAAGAGAAAGATCGAATTCTGTATCGTTGTAACGGCGTGGCTGATATTTACCTTTAAATAATAAGGTATAGCCCGTATGGAGATAATGCCGGTATTGGACAAAATCATTTCCGAAGAATGGTATTTCTCCGCTACCGGAATAATCTTCAATCCGGACAATCGCAAAATCTCTTCCCTGTTTGGTTTTACCTTGCCGCACATTTGTTATGATTCCTCCGAAAACCAGTTCTTTTTTATTTACCAGCCTGCTTTTATCATCAAAATCCTTCATGTGGGTATTGCATCCGTAATTAAGGGCAATGTAATACCTGTCGAGCGGATGGGCGGAAAGATAGATGCCTACTAATTCCCTTTCCCGGTTGAGACGTTCGATATCGCTCCATTCTTCCAGGGGTGGGATGGGAGGTTTCACGACACTGATACTATTATCCCCGCCGAATAAAGAATTCAGGCTGCTGGCTTTATCTGTCTGAAATTTATTTCCGTAGCGGATCAGCGTTTCGATAAATGCTTCTTCTTTATCTTTGCCGGATTGAGCGAAGAATTGTTCCCGTTTCATTTCCGGGAAGTTATCAAATGCACCGGCCATCGCCAATGCTTCTATGTTTTTCTTATTGCAGGCATTGAGGTTAACACGTTCCACAAAGTCAAAAATGTTTTTGAAAGGACCGTTTTTCTTCCGTTCGTTAATAATGCTGTCTACCGCACTTTCTCCGACCCCTTTGATGGCTCCCAGCCCGAACCGGATATTTCCTTTTTTGTTGACAGAGAACTTAAGAAAACTCTCATTTACATCCGGTCCTAGTACTTCTATGTTCATGGCTTTACATTCATCCATGAACTTTGTGATTTCCGTAATTTGTGATAAGTTCCGGCTCAATACGGCAGCCATATATTCCGAAGGATAATTTGCTTTCAGATAAGCTGTCTGGAAAGCTACCCAGGAATAACAGGTGGCATGTGATTTATTGAACGCATACGATGCAAACTTTTCCCAGTCCGACCAGATTTTCTCACAGATTTTCGGATCGTGACCGTTTGCTTTTGCGCCATCAATAAACTTTACTTTCAGGGTATCCATTTTGTCTTTCAACTTTTTCCCCATTGCTTTACGCAACTCATCGGACTGGCCGCGGGTAAAATTGGCAAGCAGACGGGAAAGAAGCATCACCTGCTCCTGATATACGGTAATTCCGTAGGTATCTTTCAGATACCGTTCCATGATCGGAATATCATACGAAATGCTTTCCCGGCCATGTTTTCTGGCAACGAAAGAAGGAATATAATCCATTGGCCCCGGACGATAAAGCGCGTTCATGGCAATAAGGTCTTCGAATGTGGACGGTTCTAATTCCTTCAGGTATTTCTGCATTCCGGGAGACTCGAACTGGAATGTTCCGGTTGTTTTTCCGGCACTATAAAGTTCGTATGTTTTCTTATCGTGGATAATCTTTTCCATATTGGAAAAATCCAGCTTCTCGCCGCGGGTATTTTCTATATTTTCCAGTGCTTCCTTAATAATAGACAAGGTTTTTAAACCCAGGAAGTCCATCTTAAGCATCCCTACTTCTTCGATTACCGTACCTTCATACTGGGACACCAGAATCTCTTCCCCGGTTTCTTTGTCTTTTGTTGTACCGATAGGGATAAAGTTTGTCAGGTCATCTTTCCCGATAATAATCCCGCAGGCATGTACACCGGTATTCCGGATGGTACCTTCCAGCATCTGGGCATATTTCAGGGTATCTCTCAAAACCGGGTCCGGAGACTGTGCCGCCGCTTTCAGTTCCGGTACATATTCAATCGCAGTACGCAGGTTTACCTTTTTATCCGGGATTCTGTCCGGAACCAATTTGGATAATCGATCTGATTCTGACAGGGGTAATTTCTGGATACGGGCTACATCTTTAATGGAAGATTTGGTGGCCATAGTACCAAATGTAATAATATGTGCCACTTTTTCCTTTCCGTATTTTTGAGTTACCCATCTTAATACTTCACCACGGCCATCATCATCAAAATCAATATCGATATCAGGCATGGAAATACGGTCAGGATTCAGGAAACGTTCGAACAGCAAATCATACTTGATAGGATCAATGTCCGTAATTCCCAAACAATATGCTACAGCAGATCCTGCAGCAGAACCCCTTCCGGGCCCCACAGCAGTCCCCATATCTTTTGCTGCTTGGATAAAGTCCTGTACAATCAGGAAGTAACCGGGAAATCCCATATTCTTGATGGTGGAAAGCTCAAAGTCCAGCCGTTCCTGTTGTTCTTCTGTCAGGGTTTCTCCATATCTCTTTTTTGCTCCTTCGAAAGTCAGGTACCTCAGATAATCATCGTCATTTTCAAAGCCATCGGGTAGGGGGAAGTTGGGCATGATAGGCCCGCTATTGATATCATAGAATTCTACCTTTTCCGCTATTTCCAAGGTATTACGTAAGGCTTCCGGAAGATCGGAAAATATTTTGTTCATTTCTTCCTGTGACTTTAGCCATTCCTGTTTCGTATAGCGCATCCGTTTCGGGTCATCGATATCCGAGTTGGTAACAAGACAGATTAACCGGTCATGAGCTTCCGCATCTTCCTGGTTAGCAAAATGAACATCATTGGTAGCAATGATTTTTACATTGCATTTCTTTGCCAGTTGCATTAATCCTTTATTTACTTCTACCTGTAAAGGAAAAACATCCTGAGAAGCGCTCGGATCATAGGTTTCGTGGCGCTGAAATTCCAGATAGTAATCATCTCCGAAGAGATTTTTATGCCACATAACGGCTTTTTCCGCATCTTCCATTCTTCCGGCGGTGATCATCTTTGGAATCTCACCTCCCAGACAGGCAGAACAAACAATTAGTCCCTCCTTGTATTTTTCAAGAATCTCCTTGTCGATACGGGGTCGGCCGTAGAATCCTTCCATAAATCCTAATGAAATTAATTTCACCAGGTTATGGTATCCTGTCTTATTTTTTGCCAGTAATATAAGGTGGTATCCGCTCAGGTCTTCCTTACCGGCTTTTTTATGCCTTCCGTTTCTTGCCACATACGCTTCACAGCCTAAAATCGGTTTGAACAGTTCCTTTTCCTTAGCTGCCAGTGCCTGTTTAAGTTCATTGATGGCTGCTTCATTTACCGGATTGGCTTCTTCTGCTTCCTTTATCCGGCCGGAAAGTTTTTTTATTTCATCTTTTATCGGTTTGTTTTTCTTGCTGACATAGTTGAAAAAGTCTTTTATGCCATACATATTTCCGTGGTCTGTGAGTGCTATTGCCCGCATCCCGTCTTTGTATGCTTTGTCAACTAATGATGATACACTTGCCTGTCCATCCAGTACCGAATAATAGGAGTGGACATGTAAATGGATAAATGGTTCCATATAGAGGGAAATATTTTTATTTGATGATTTTATCGTATCAGGATTTCATAAAATCCGGATGTATAAAACCGGTTACAAATTTACGCTGAATCATCAAATTTACGGAATTTTTATGAGATGAAAAAGCAAAAAAAGTATAATGGCTGTATGTGTTTGATTCTATTTTAGTTGCATGTGGGTAAGGAGGAAGGGATGCTTTTTTGCTTTTAATGGAGTTGTTTTTTTGGCTGGATAAATTGTATTGTTATCACTAAACCCCTCCCCTTTGGCGAAGCCAAAGGTACTCCCCTCGTACGTTTGCATGAGA